>NZ_JNAW01000002.1:280299-580299 GCF_000760215.1 Prochlorococcus sp. MIT 0603
GCAGCTACTGAAGTAACGAAAAGTATAAAAAGAAAGAAAACTAGCATTTATAAAATGAATATTTATCTAAACATCACGCGCAATTTGTGTTTTATCAAGTAGTAAGCAACACCCTTTAAAATTAATTATAAGTACTATTGAGAATATCTTATGTTTAAAGGAAATATTATTAGCCCAATAAGAACTTGTGAAAATTTAGTGAATCCTTAAATAGTTAAAGCTTTTAGAAAGCTTTAACTATTTTATTAATTTCTTTTTGAGGCTTTTAAGTTGGATTCTGCCCCTTGTCTAGCCTTTGTTCTCTAAAGAGGTGTGGAGGCGCTTTCCCTTCGCTCAAATAAATCCACAAGTAATTGAAGATAATCTTAAAATTAGAGGTCTTCCTTTTATGTGCAAAGCTCTTAATCGATTAATTTTATAGCCTTGTTCAGGCTATATGATTTTTATAGAATAAGTTTGTATACTAACGCTAACGCTAACGCTGGTTTCAATCACTGGTATAGAAAGAAATTGACCTAATTTCTTGAAATAACAAACAGTATTGGATTTTTAACTAGGAAGAATGTTATTCCTATCCTTACTTAGAGTACAAAAATCATCATTCAAGACATGACTAATCAAGAGCAACCAAATAATGGGAATGAACAGAATGAGCCTAAATGGGATTACACATCTTCTAGGCAGAACTTCGTTACTGGGGCCCTCGTAGTAGGAGGGAACCTTTTGGTGATATTGGTTTACTTGCTCTATCGGTCAGTCCCTGCAGTGCATCAATTCATTTCGGGCAAGCCCATGTGAATATTTGCTTTGCTTTAATTTAGAAAACACCTTGAAAAACCATGTCTTCATTTAGAGATAAGCTAAATGTTCATCTGCCAATAGCACTGCAGCTGATCAGCTCACTTTCATTAGTCATTCTGGCCCTCTGTGCCATATGCGCTTCAAAATCTCTTAAGAGTATTGCTGAGACCCACTCAACAGAATCCGCATCTATTATTCATGGTGAACATATTTTTAATGGAGAAAAAGATTGATTATCTGCTTTAATTCTCTATAAAAGTAATACTTTCTCTTCATGTATAGGCTTGTAAAGCAATCAATTTCTTTTAGTTATTTTTAGAGCTATATAATTTATTGTCTTTTGTTTACTATAAATAAAATAATAACTATCATTGCAAAAATAGGCAATAAATAAATTGCAGCAATTAATCCCATGAATAAAATAAAGATAATTAGTGAAATCCCCATAAAACCTAAAAATAATCTAAACCAAGTTATTAGTCTCCTTTTCCATGCGTTGCCTGTTAACCGATCAAGGTGAAATTGTAATTCCCTCCTTTCTTGATAAAGCTCGATCAATTGTTTTTGATGCCATTGGGCAGAAGTAGCTGCTGTTGATTCAGTGAACTTCTTTTGTAAACCAATTAAAAGATTATTATCCTTAGCAAAAAATGACCTCATTCTGACTGCTTGGGCCTGAATAATAGCTTTGCTTGTGATTTCTATTTCTTTATCAATACTATGGATTTTATCAATAGTTCTTTTTACACTACTCTTAGCCTCATCCCTTTCAACTTTGACGAGAGAATAAGATTGCGTTCTTTTGAATAGCAATTGAATTAATCTCAAGTATTTTTATTCCCTTTTTATGCTTAATTTAATAATATTATATTATAGATTTGATCCCTATAGAAAAAGCAAAAATCCTTTTGATATAAGAGAAATCCCAATTGCTATAGAAAGAAACTCAAATGACTTCTTTACAAAAAGCTCACCTTTGCTGATTGCAAAATTAGCACCTAGAAAGCCACCTGTTAAAGATCCAAAAATCAATGCTGGTATCCATGACCACATAACTTCATTGTTAAATGCTAGAACAACTGCACCTGTTCCATTCCAAACTATTCCTACTATAGCCAATGTATATGCAACTGCATTTGTATAAGATATTCGAAACCATTTCACCAACCATAATGTAACAAATAAGCCAGTTCCTGAAGACATTGATCCATTTAAGAGACCTATAATAAATAAAACAATTGACCCAATAATTATCTTTTCTATTCCTAGGCTATATTTACTTTGATTAGGATCTGTTATCTTAAGATTATAAGAATATATTCCAATAATTAATGTAAGAAAACCTAGTAAAATACTAGCCAAGTGTTCTGGCATAGCAATTACTATATTCGCACCAATAAAAACGCCTGGCAAGCCCGATAAAAGTATTATTAAGTAGAGTTTAGTAGCAATACTCCTTTCATTATTATGACGAATGGTTGCACCAATTCCTAGTGCCACACTGGCTATCTTGTGAGTAGCTAATGCTGTTGTAAAAGGAAGACCAAGAAATATAAGAGCAGGGAGCTGTACTAAACCAGCCCCGCCACCTGATAGTGCAGAGAAAAAATTAGATGCTATTGCTATTAGAGCTAATAAAAACTGTGTTATCATAATTATTTCTATTTATAATAATTTGTTAGATAGCCACCAGATCTTAAGGTCTGAAAAAATTGATATCAATTTAACTCATAATTAGAAAATTTTCTCCATAAATTAATATCATTTTTATCTTGTAATTAGAAGATAACTATCTAAAAGATTGCAAAACAGTGTATGTCAGCGAATACAAATTTAATAGTTAAAAAGCTTTAGCCTTTTAACTTGGATTCGATTCTGTGGAATACTTATAGAAGAAATGTCAAAGTCATGATTCTTTTTGAGAAGGTTAATCAGAAGATTAAAAGATCAATTACAAAAATATTTAATTATCTTAGTAAAAATGAAACTACTATATTAATTAACTTTATTGAAAGTGGTTTATTAGAGTGTAAATGGAATTTAGCAAAATATGATAAGGAAAAAATCCTCAGTGATGAAGACTTTTGTTTGTGCATTAGATTATATGACATAACTAATATTACTAATAAAGGAAGCTGTACTTGTATTATGAAGGAAGTAGAGGTTAGAAAAGATTCTTCTGAAGAGTTTTTGCGAGCACCTGTTTTAGATGGAAACCTTTTAATAGAGATTGGTTATAGGAAGCCTTATGGTGATTGGTTCCTATTAGCCTCATCGTCGTTAATATTATCCTCAAGAAATCCTACAATACTTTATCCTGATGATTCATGGTTCTATTTACCTTCAAGGAATACAAAACGACCTGCAACTATTCATGAGAAAATATATCAACTATCTAAGACTGAATTGGGTAATGGTTCTGAAGAAATTCACAAATAAAATATTTAGATAAAATTTTATATTTTTTATTTAATATACGTCTTTTAAGGAGATTGTAAGCCACTCAAGGAATCTTAAAGGGTTTAATACATAACTCAAATCCTTTTTTAAAGTTAGTTTTTTATATCTTTTCTCATATTGATAGTTGCTGATAGTTATTATTTCTGAACCTTCTATTAATTGTGATTTCATGCTTTGTATTTCATCCGCAAATAACCATATTAACTCTCCAGTATTAAGCTTTAAGATTAACCCTATATCTGTACCATCATTGATTTTATAGTCCACTACTTCTCCATGAGGACTTGTAGACAATAGCTCAAATAGATCAGAAGAGACTTTGTCGATCATTAATTCAGGATCAATTGTTACTACTGAACCCAATTCTGGAAGAAAAAATTTATTATTGATGGCTTCAATGGCATGTAATTTAGAAGAACCTACTTTAATGTTTTCTGATAGTCAACCCTAACCTAAGTATTAAGAAGGAAAGTCTAATAATTCTTGTAAATACAAAAGTTTATATTTATTGAATTAATAGCAGTCATTTTCAGATAATCAATCACTGGATTTGTCATTAGCTTTTGAAAACTGAACTTTGTTAATGATTGATTTTATAATATTAATTACTATCCTAAGAATAAGGAAGCCAAAAGCGACAAGTCCACCTGCAACAGCGATTGAAAGAATTTGGTTTGGTAAATTGATCTCACTTAAGCTTTCCATGAGAATTTAATAGCTTTTTAAAGCATAAATTTTTTATTTTAATTTGTCTTCCATTTGTATAGCCTGTAACCTTATATATAAGCAATAAGCTCGTTACGTGCCTTTCTCTCCAGTAAGTTTTCTCTTAGGCATCTTTTTAATGCTAGTTGGGCTAATGGTTAGCTTTCACTTTGAAGTTAAGGTCTCAGACGATTAGAGAGTTTTAATACTTGATTTTTACAAAAGTTGTACTCAAGCATATTTATATTGTTTTTGACTTCAAGCTAATCTCAAAATATTTGTTTAAAATCCTTTGCTTTCCATTTCAGAATTGTGCATCTTTTGCATTTCAACCATTTCAGCACAGGTCAAGGCTGGCCTGTATAGAAATTCACACCCAAATGCAGATCGCCAAAACATGAAATGTTTAAAAAGTGCCTTTGTATCTGAAGCCTTGCATATTATGCAAAGTTCTCCTGACTCAGGCATATGTAATCGTGCAATTAATTCAAAACCTTCGAACTTATCCATTTTTGCACCATCTTCCATATATTTTATAAATGCTGTATAGCCTTCGTCTTGAGTTTCAGAAGGCACAACGCATGAAACAACGTAAAATTGCATAATTAATTTATTCGATAAATATCCTTATTCTTATAGCCTTTCCTCTAGAAAAGGTGACTTAATTTCAAGAAAAATAACATTTTTGTTTTTAGCGATCTTATTAGCTCTTGGGAGTACCAAAACCAATAAAAATCTACCGATAACAATTTCACTTGCTAGTTGCTCTTGGCTAATATATTGATTATTCATTAGATAATTAATATATTTTCATTTAATAAAGCCTTTTTTAGCTTGAACCTTAAATCTTCTTGTTGACTCTAATCTTATAGAAATAAATTATAATGTTATTTCAGTTGTACATCTAAGCTTTATCCTTTGGAAATGATTTACTGATACCCAATTGCCTGATCAGAATTTACTCCTAGTTTGATATCATAAATTTCATTCCTACTCAGAAAATTTGCACTTGGTAAATATAAAGCTGTCAGTGTAATGATATTATCGAGAGGATAGTCTTGATTTAAAGATATTCCTTATATGGATTAAGCTTGACAATACTATATTTATAGTGATGCATAATAATGCATGATTTATCATGAAGTATCTTGATTTTATTCGTCCATCAAATGCTTTTTATTTATTGGGAATACTAAGTACAGCAAGTCTTATTTCTATTGCTTTCTCTCTAAGGTCTCTAGCTCCTATAGCGGAATGGATGGAAATACAAAAGGATTGCATAGATAGAACAGTAGCGTTTGAAGGCCTGCCCGATAAGGTTTGGAGTTGTAATGGTGGTGGTAGGTAAATAGTATTTGAAACTCCACTACTGAAAATAAATTAGGGAATATTTATAATTTTTAGCCTATAAGATTATACCTGTTAATTATAATAAAATGTCCTTTTATTAGGCTTAAGGCTTTTAGCACTTAAACCATTGCCTTTTGGTTCTCAGTTAAGCCTTTAGTTCTTTCAGAAAGCCTTTCATTGTATTTATAATTGTGCATCAAAATTTTCACATAAAAAAGGCCGGCGTAAGCCAAGCCTTTCTTATGAACTGAGATTGACTTCTTAGTCCTTTTTGGCAGGGATGTTTTGTTGATCGTAGTCAGGCCCTACTAGGACTGCCATAATTGCAAAGAGAGCAATGGCTGCGATCCCAAGATAGGCAGCTGATGGTGCAGGAGTGCTCAGAAGACCGGCAAATGTAAAAGGAAACATGGCTTTTAGTAAACAGTGTTATTAATACATCAAAACTATCTTGAGGCGGGTTTTTTTATTTACATTGTTATGTTTTTACTTTTTTCTCGCTTGTGACCATGTGATGAACCAGTCTGATTTCCTATCAAGAAGTCTCTGCGGCATGCTGCCTTGCAATTCGGATATAGCTGCCCTCATGTACGGATCTCCTTCGTCAAAGTGCTCAAAAAAGTCGATAAGGTTCAAGCTATCTTCCATGTGTGATTTGTAACCCTTTTAGGTAACATAACTTTTTTGTTATTTTATATTCACAGATAACTATGTCAACTCTTTAGAGAAAGCAATATGCTTACTTCTTTACTGTTATGACATTAAAAAAATATTAGTTACTGAATATTTACAAGGAAAAATTCTGTGAATATCCTTTGAATTAGCTATATATGCATTGTGATTAGAATCCTTATTTATCTATTTTTTCACTGATACACCAGCTTCAGCCAGATCATTCTGAAGGTTGTTTTCACAAGATAAAACCCTAGCCCAGCAAGGTAGCTGTTTGGTTTCTGGACAATCTAGGAAGTTAACTATAGAGGGCTTTAATATCTTAGAAAATTTCTGAACAGCTAATTCTTCTTCATGCCTATCATATGGAATATTATTAACTGCTGAATCTAATCCAAATTGTTTAACTCTATCTTGACCAACTCTTTTATATAAAACCTGTAGTGTCGAAATTTGAGATCTAGTTAGAGATTGTGCTTGGTGTTCCATTAACCCTTTTAATACATTAGTTAAAATTTCTGAGCACATTCTTTGAAGCCCTTCATTTGGATTCTTGCCGATTTCTTTATGCTTGTGATCAAATAAACCTAGATCTACCTGAGCAATTCTTGATATTCTTACATTCCTATAAACCTCAGAAAGGAGACCAATCTCCAATCCCCAATCACATGGGATCCTTAAATTCATTCCTAGATCTCTAGTGAAAGCAAATTCCCCTGCCAATGGATATCTAAAAGCTTGGAGATATTGAAGAAACCCACCATGCCCAAAAATCTGTTCAAGTGAAGTCAATAATGGTCCTACAAAAAGACGAGTAGCTCTTCCTTGAAGTGCATTTGAGTCTAAGGATAAACGGCTATAAAAGGCTTTTACGTATGAGATCCCATGAGAAGGTTCTAATAATGGCTGAAGCATTCTTATTGGATAAGAATCTGTAAATGTTCTGATGTCTGCATCAAAAAGGGCCACCACCTCTGAATTCCTAGTAGCAAGGCCAATGCCTTGCCAAACAGCCCAACCTTTCCCAGGGGTACCTAATAGGTCAAGGCCATTCTTCTCTTGCCTTTTAAGAAGCTCAATAACTGCAGGGGAATTAGTCCATTGAACGTGAACTGGGAAAGGCATTGATGAGAAAAACGCCTTAGCCTCTTGAACTTCGTTGGCTGATTTGGCTGACAATGCGATTATAAGTTCATTTAATCCTTTGAGATTTTGAAGTACATCTCTTGTTTGCATTAATGCTGGCCTTTTAAATTCTTCAAAGAGACAAGGGATTAAGATTGTTGTTGGTCTCCTATTCAGACCATTGCATAAATTCTCAACAGAATCTTTTGTAACTCCGTATTGATGAATTGTTGTGATCAAATCCTGTTTAAAGTCCATTGACGAGTAGTAGCAACAGAATGAAAGAAGTGCTTAGATGATCCTGTGCAGAGTATTGGGCAATACGCCGTGACAGGTCTTGAAACGCAACTAGATGAACTCAGTTGCTTGTTGAAAACAATTTACAAGGATCATTCTGCAGAAGAATTTGATTATATGTGGTCGCAATTACTGCAGATTCTAGAAGCCAATATTGATATTAGACTGGAGGTGTCCGAAAAAAAAACATCTAGGTGGGACGCTTCAACTGCAGTTTTAATTACATATGCAGATGGAGTGGTTTCCCAAAACAACCCTTCATTGGCATTACTTGAAGAAATACTTGATAAGTATCTTGGGGGATTTGCATCTATAATTCACCTCCTACCATTTCTTTGCTCTACAAGTGATGGCGGATTTGCAGTTTCAAGTTATGAAAAAATAGAAAAGAGATTTGGATCTTGGGAAGACCTGAGAAATCTATCCTTGAAACACATAATTATGGCTGATTTGGTTCTAAATCATGTATCAGCATCACATCTCTGGGTTCAGCAATTTAAGACTTTAAAGGAGCCAGGAAGGAGATATATATTAGCCCCTTTAAGTGAACATGATTGGGGAAATGTTGTTAGAGCAAGGAATACATCTTTGTTTACTAGCATTTCTACTGATAATGGACAAAAAAAAGTATGGACTACATTTGGGCCAGATCAAATTGATATAAACTGGAGGGAACCACAAGTTTTAATAGAGTTTTTAATTTTAATTGCTAGATATTTTAAGCACGGAATTAGATGGTTACGATTAGATGCAATTGGTTTTATATGGAAAGAACCTTCAACAACATGTCTGCATATGAAAGAAGTACATCTATTAGTAAGATCATTAAGGATAATTATTCAAATCTTAAAAGAATCATCTGTTCTTATTACAGAGACTAATGTGCCTGAGAAGGAAAATCTTTCATATCTTCAATCAGGGGATGAGGCTCATTTGGCTTATAACTTTCCTTTGCCTCCCCTTTTATTAGAATCTTTAATTAGTAATAAGGCTGATTTAATTAACTATTGGCTTTCTTCATGGCCTGATCTACCAAAAGACACTGGATTTTTGAATTTCACAGCTTCTCATGACGGAGTTGGATTAAGGGCTTTAGAAGGAATAATGGATCAGAATAGATTACACAATTTGTTAATAGCTTGTGAGAAAAGAGGTGGTCTTATTAGTCATAGGAGGATGCCTAATGGTGAAGATATTCCTTATGAATTAAATATAAGTTGGTGGAGTGCAATGGCAGATACTGGAATTAATGCAACTTACTTACAATTTGAGCGATTTTTATTAAGCCAATTGTTTGTTATGGCTTTAAAAGGCGTTCCCGCATTTTACTTACAGGCAGTATTGGCTTCTGAAAATGACGTTAATAGTTTTGTCAAATCTGGAGAAAGGAGAGACTTAAACCGTGAAAGATTTAACTTTGAGAGTTTAGATAATGTTTTAAAAGACTCCCAATCCCCTGCAAGTAAAAATATTAAAGCTTTAAAGCATGCAATGAATGTTAGGAGTCGCTTAGAAGCTTTTCATCCAGAACAACCGATGATGTGTATGAGCAATGGACGTAGTGATTTTGTACTTATTTGTCGTGGCAAAGATCAATCTCGAGTTTGGGCATTACATAATATGACTAATAAAAAGCTATCTTTTCCTTTTGACGAACTCTTGAAAGCTGATAAAGGAAGCAACTGTTATTTCTTTGATGCTTTGAATGAGGTTAAATGTCTTGATAATTATATCGAGTCTAGGCCTTATGCTGTGCATTGGCTGGTTCAAAAAAAATGAAGAAACCTTTAGATTTAACACAAGAACAATGGTGGATTGTAACTGATATAGATGGAACCTTGATGAATCATAAATATGAATTTATAGAGGCTATCCCTACAATTAAATGGTTGAAAGAAATAGGAATTCCAATAATCCCTTGTACTAGTAAAACAGCTTCTGAGGTAAGGGTTTTGCGTAAAACAATTGGATTAAATGATCCTTTTATAGTAGAAAATGGTGGCGCTATTTATGGTCAGACTGAATCTTCGGGAGAGGAGTGGAAGCTTGTTTTAGGTAAAAGCTATGATGATTTAAGAGCCAAGTTGAGTTTAATATCTTCAGAGCTTGGTTATAAGTTAACACCCTTAAATGATTTAACTGATAAGGAGATTAATCAACTTACAGGCTTAACTGGTTTGTCTATTCAATTAGCTCTTCAAAGAGAGTGGAGTGTTCCATTTTTAAATCCTCCAGAATCTGATAGAGAGAAGATTATTGAAATTGCTTTAAAACTTGGAACTACAATTTATAAGGGCAATCGTATGAGCCATTTGCTGGCCAAAGGAAGCCATAAAGGCAGGGCTGTGACTGAATTGAAAAAATTTCTTAATCAGCCAGACGCTAAAGTAATAGCATTAGGTGACTCTCAAAATGATCTACCTTTATTAGAAGTAGCTGATATAGCTGTTGTTGTCCCAGGTGGGAAAGGTGTTAATCCTTGGTTAAAAACTGGAGTAGATAATGGACAGTTTCTTTTGGCACCAGCCCCTCATTCTGAGGGGTGGGCTTTAGCCATTAGAGATTTATTTGAAGGCACATCTAATATCAGTTATGAGTTCTAATTTCTCTCTTGAAGTAAATAAGAAGAAAAATAATACATTGCCATGGGAACAGTCGAAACATCCTGATATTTTGTTCCCACTTGTTGGTCTTCAGTCTCTTTTGGCAGAAATGGATTGGGAGTCATCTGAATGGATTAAATATTGGCTTGAGAAAAATGGAGGAAACTTGGCCTATTCCTCTTGGGCCTCTGGGGTTAAATCTGACTGGATTTGGGGTTTGGGATTGCCATTTATTTCAGATCTCAAACGATTCTCTTCTTTTGATTCTGAAAGAAGATTGTTTGGTCTCTCTGCATTACCTGGATGTGGAAAAACCACCCTTGGTAAATGGTTGGAATCAGCTGCTAAAGAATTAAATTTTTCATTGAAGGTTATATCTTTAGACGATTTTTATTTACCTGGTGATGAGATGGAATTAGCAATGAAAAATAATCCTTGGAATGTTCCTAGAGGATTGCCTGGAAGTCATTCACTTTCTGTTTTAGAGGAATGTCTTGGCAAATGGCTTTCAACAGGATTTTTAGAAGCCCCTCAATTTGATAAATCTTTGAGGGGGGGGTTAGGAGATAGATCCTCTTGGATCAAAACTACTCCAGAACTTTTAGTTTTAGAAGGATGGTTTTTAGGATGCCATCCTGAAGAATTGATCTCTAATGAGATTGAAAACGAGGATATAAGGCACTTGCGAATAACAGCAGATGAGAAGGAATATAGAAAAAAAGTTCAGAAATTACTCTTTAATTACCTTCCTATTTGGCAGAAAATAGATCGATTGTGGCATATAAAAATCGATAACTTCTCATCATCATTTAAATGGAAGATAGAACAAGAAAAGCGTATGCTTGCATCTAAGGGAGCTGCTTTGCAAGGTGAAAAGTTAACCGATTTTATTAGGATGATACAAGCATCTATACCACAAAGAAGCCTTATGAATATTGACTCTGATGTGACTATAGAAATCAACAACTCAAGGCAAATTCTTAACATTGCTTCTAAAGATAGGAAGTTGAATTAGGTTGCTCTTAAGAGCTCTGAGGTTATTCCAAAAAAGTAATCTTTTGCTTTAGTTACTTTTTATACAGTAATTTAAATTGCTATAGCTTTAAATATATCTATATTAAGTGAATTATGATTGATTTTTCTTACTGCAATGAAAGTACAAGAATGGTTGTTCTTAGGTGTATTGGGAATAATAATTTTTTCTTGGAAAGAGTTCTTTTCCCAGCGGAAGTAATTGTTTTCTCAGCCCCAGAGGACGCTAAGGTGGAAATTTGGGGAAATGAACTCTATGGCCCTAAACTTGAACAGAGAATGAGAGTCTCAAGCTTTCTTCATGCTCCTCCGATGGCAGCTTAATCTATTAAAAAGAAGCTTTGACTTTTATGGATTTATCATAATGAATATTGCTTTTTAGTAATTTTAATAAATTAAAATTATGTTTCTATAAGTATTTTCAAAATTCTAAGATGTTTTCTTTTTAACCTTCATAATTAACGTTAATAGCTTCTTCTGCTAGTTATGGATTCTTATGTTTATCTAATACGGAATGGTGATCTATATAATATAGGCACAAGTAATAATTTAGAAAAGGTGAAAGAACTTTTAATCCCAGGAGTTTTGTATGCCTCGTTAAAAAGCAAGCAATCTACTTCTATCTGTTCAAATCTTCATACAAGATACTCTGAGGTTAGATTGCCCGAAACTAATTATTTCAAATTAAATAACTCCCAATTGCTAGAGTGCCAATTAATTATGAAGGGTGATGGCTCAAGTACTTACTTTCAACCTATTTTCAAGGGTAAGCTTTTAATTCTAACTTTTCTTATTGCTTGGCTATCTATCTCTTTATGTTTTATTAGGCTTGGTATTGACCCGATACTTAATAAATTCTTGAATTAGTAGATTTGGTTTTAAATACTCTCAGGATTGCATTTACTTGTAATTAGTGGGAATTCATATAGAGTATATAAATATTGTATGTCAATTGTGCTACTCTCTGATTTTCTTTTTTGGATATCAATTCCTTTTCTTATAGGAACTGCTTATTTTGGTACAAGAAATGGTTACTATGACAGCAAGTCTTATTCTGGAGATGGATGTGCGCATGACGTCAAGCGTTAAGTTCTTAATGGTTTCTGATTTATATAATTAAATTAAATCAACCTATTAGTTTGTTTACTTTTGATTGTAAAAGAAATACTTTAATTACCATTAAAAATACATGACCACCTATTGTCTAATTGCCAGACAGGTTTATATATATCTTTAGTAATTTGTTTTCCAGCATTCTCACATAATTCCAATGATTTCATAGGGATTGCATATAGCGACGGACTTGTTATTCCACTTACTTCTGGCCTGGAGCCTGGCCCTTGTCTATAGCTTCCTATAACTAGCCAATATGATTCTTGAGCTTTTATAGGACTACAAAATAAAGAAAGTGTTGTTGCTAAAAAAGCTAATTGAATTTTATTCATGAGTTTGATCTCTAAAGTCTTTTGGTTTAACCTGCTTTTATACTAAGGTTTATTGAGGTTTATATTTCTATGTGCCTTATACATGTATTTTTTTATTTTTACTGAAATCAATACCCCTTTAGTTTTTGTTGAGCAATGTTGGCAGTACCTTTTCCTTGGATTAATTCAAGGTCTCACAGAGTTTTTGCCTATTAGCAGTACTGCACATCTTTTTGTTTTGCCTTTATTGTTGGGGTGGGATGCCCCTGGGGTTTCTGTTACGGCATCTCTTCAGCTTGGAAGCATAATTGCTGTAATTACTTATTTTCGCTCTGATCTTTCCCATCTTGGCAGAGCGATGTCCAAGGCTCTTTATCAAAATCATTGGAAAGATCCAAGTGCCAACCTTCTTTTATCCATCTTTTTAGGAACATTACCGATTATTGCCTTTGGAATGATAGTTAAGTTGTTTTGGCTTGATTATGAATCTTCTTTCGTTAGATCTATTCCGTCTATTGCCATAGTTTCAATTCTTATGGGCATTCTGCTTTATTTAGCAGAGATTGTGGGAATGCGATTGAAAACGATTGAAAACCTGAAAATTTCCGATGGAATTTTAATTGGCTTTTCTCAGTGTTTAGCTTTGATACCAGGAGTTTCAAGATCAGGTATAACTATTACCACTGCTTTGATGGCTGGATATGAACGTAAATCTGCGGCTAGATTTTCGTTCCTTTTAGGGATACCAGCGATTAGTATAGCTGGCTTAGTTGAACTGAAGGAAGCATTTGCTTCATTTGAATTGGCCCATGCTTTCCCGTTGCTTTTAGGTATTAGTGCTTCTGCACTCTCTTCTTTTTTTGCGATTGATTTCTTAATGAAATTCCTTCAGAAACAAAGCATGATGATTTTTAGTGTTTATAGATTGTTATTCGGCATCTTATTGTTAGGTTGGTATTATTAAAGCATTAGTTTTAAAGTGAATAAATTAGTCCAGTTTTTTATAGCTATTCAATTTGGAGAATTGGAATTATCAACTACAACAGTATCTATTCTTGTTGTAATTACTTTATTTATATTTCTTGCTGTTGGTATAAGCTCTTTTAAATTGATTCAATCTGCTTTTGATTCAGAAGATGAGGATTGAATTCAATTTAAAGATGATATGCAGCTTTCGATTAATTCTGAAAATGCTCTTGTCTTTTTAAAAATCATTTGTATTTTTTTTGGTTTTCCAATGATAAAAGAAAAGCCCTTACTTTTTAGTAAAGGCTTTTCTTTTATCAAGAAGTTTTAGCAAACTTTGCGTTGAAAGTCAGAAGTTTTGACTTTTTAGAAGCTAAAGAATGTTTCTACTATGTAACCTGATGTATCTGGAGTTGGGTTCAAAGTATCAGCTGTTGCGTCTCCTTCGAAGAACCAACCTCCTTGGATGGATATGCCATCAGATACAGGATAGTTGTAGTAAACCTCATAGTTGTTTGTTACTACGCCTGCGGTATCTCTCTCTTGCCATGCGGTACTTAGTGTTCCAGGGCCAAATGGGTAATCAAGTCCTACCAAGAGGTCAGTGGAGTCGGTAGTTCCGTTACTCTTATGTAAACGGTCGAATGTAACACTGATGCTAGGGAAACCATCTGGCCTCCAGTAGACACCTGCTCCATAGCTAGAGTCAGTGTCATCGTCAGTAAAGACTACTCCACCACCATAATAGTCAGTGTCATAACCTACTGAAACCGTGTAGACGTCTGCAGTCGCTGCTGTAAACATTCCGCTAGTAGAAGTGTCTCCAGAACCAGTAGGAGAAATGGCAGAGAATGAAGCGTTGAAACCGCCGTCATTTGCCCAAGAAACAGCAGCACCGGAACCTGTTGTTCCCACTTCACCCCAAGGCATTGTTGCTAAGCGGAATGCTCCTGAGTAATCGGAAGTGGTTGCGGAGATTACATCATCTTGATCAAGTAATGGACCGGCATATACCTGGAAATCACCTACTGGGAATGAATAGAAAAGTGATCCGACTTGAAGGCTGGACGCATTTTCGGCACTATCTAAAACAAGTTCATCTTGGTTACCTTGAACTAATTGAGCGTAGAGGTTATCTGAGCCGCTGAAACTAGTATTCAGGTCAAGAGTGAAGTTATACTCTGTAGTTATCTTGTTGTTATTTGACGTCGGGCGTGAGTCAATCGCACCAGTTGTAAATACAGCACCTCCAGACATCTTGGTAGATGATGAGAACTGGCCAGCACTAAGTTCTTTAACTTTGTACTCAAGTCCATCAATCCGTCCTTTTAAGATTGCCATTTCTGTGCCAAATTCATTGCTAAGGCGAGTGGCATCTGAGTTTAATTCAGAAGAAATTAAGCCACTATCCAAGCATGAGTTAATAAGTGCAGCAGCTTCATAGCGAGTTAGAGCTTTTCCGCTGTTTAGATTTTGAGCATAGCCATTGTCTACGCAGCCATAGCTATCACTAAGATTCTTAAGAGCTGTATATGCCCAATCTCCAGGAACAACGTCAGAGAATTGAGATGTAGTAACTACTGATGATTTAGGAGAAGCATAGTTTGCTAATTCCTTGATATTAACCTCAGCTGCATTTGCAGCGAAAGGGGCCAAAAGACCTAAAGCAGCAGGAGCTACCAGCAATTGCTGGAAAAGCTTCATGGGATTCCTCACAAAAGAAATATGTGTGTTCATTATGCGCTTTATAGATCCCATATGCTGTAACAGCGTATACACTTTTATTAATGTCTATTACGCTTCAGTGCTTTCTAATACAATTCATGATTAGAGGAAACGTATCCAGTTGATAATAATTAGCTAGCTTTATATGGAGATATCCTTGCCAGAGCTCGGATTTCATTTTTCTTCTGGAGAAAATCTCATTTGCTCGCATTTAAATACCTTTTTAGTTATTTCTACGCAGTGCTACTGATGCTGGTCTGGCTAATAATTAAATAAATATATTTTCATTTTTTAGTTTGTAATGGCGAGTCTAAAGCGATTAAATTCATCCTTTATTGCTTTGCAAAGTATTGGTTCAGAAGTCTCTTTGCACGTTTTCGTGCAAGTCATCCTTATAGGAATGCTTGCTTCGATGATAATTGGCTATTATATTTACACTTCTTCTGTTTTCTTTCAAGGTATTTATTTGCAGCTTTTGTAAAATAATTAACTAGCAGAAATCACGAAGTTCCTTCCATTTGTCTAACCCTGCTTTTACATTATTTATATCACCATCAGAACCATTCTCCTTGAATGCCATTATAAGTGATTGTGTTGCCTGTATTCCATATTCTGCTGCTTTCCTTTGTTTTATACAGCCTTCTATAGCGTCTCCATTCTTAAGTTCTTTTTCAGCATCTTCTAGATATTCACTTGCTATTTTAATTTTTTGATCCCATTCTTTAAGGTAAGTATTGAAATTTTCCCCTGAATCACTAAAAGCTTGATTAGCAGTGATAAGGAAAAATATTATGATAATACTTATAGAAAATAAATGATATTTGATAGAAAAAATTCTTTTAGTATTTATTTTAAATGGTCTATACATAAATATAAATGGTTGAATGAATGTAAATCGGAGCGGCGGGATTTGAACCCACGACCCCCACTACCCCAAAGTGGTGCGCTACCAAGCTGCGCTACGCCCCGATAGATTTAATTATAACAAGAAAATAGAAGCTTAGTATCTTGACAACGTTATGCTGAGACATTGAACTTATCGTTCCTTTTTTTATTAGGATGCCTGTATGAAATGGTTAAAATATCCACCAATACCGATTATGGTTGCTTTTATAAGAAGATTTATAATATAAAATATAATCCAGGAAAGTATATAACTAATTTAAGATTATTTTATGCCCTTAATGTTTTAAGCTTACTTATATATACCATATTTTATGTTATTAGAGAATATTTTGATAAAAGAAATGACTTGAACGAATGTAAGTCTTAACATTTAGCGATGGTTTTCTGAGGAACTCTCTAAGTGTCATAATTGATTGTTTTATTTACATTTAAACTGGGGGAATCTTTCCATTGAATGGGTGGAGAAAGTTTGTCTCTTGAAGGGACAAAGGTGAATATCAAAAGGAATACAATTATTATTGTAGAAATAATAATTGTAATAACTTTGCTGTCATCAATTTGTTCGTTCATTTTTCAATTATTTATGGGGCTATTACTACTTCTAAGTACGCAATGAGAAACTGTCCAGTCGAAATTATCCCAGACTTCAGTGCTAAGTTTATAATTTGCACCATTAAAATCACCTAAGGAAACGTTCGTTGGCATTGCTGAACAGTAAGGTCTGTTTCCTGGTTTTGCTAGGTATTGTTGATGATAATTCTCTGCATAATAAAATAATTTTCTCTCTTCAATTTGGGTTGTGATTTGACCAAATCCATTTATTTCTAATAGCTTTTGATAACAATCAAGGCTATTAGAAGCAATCTTAGAATGTTCTTCTCTCGTTGTATAAATCACAGATCTGTATTGTGTTCCTGTATCATTTCCTTGTCTATTTAGTTGCGTTGGATCATGGCATTCCCAAAACATTTTTAGTAGATCACTTATATCAATTTGCGTTTTATTCCATACAACTCGAACCACTTCAGCGTGTTGAGTATTCCCAGAGCAAACTTCTCTGTAAGTAGGATTCTCAGTACTTCCACCTGCATAGCCAACTGCAGTTGTTTTTACACCAGGTAATTTCCAAAAGCACTTTTCCGCACCCCAGAAGCATCCACATCCAAAATAGATCTCATCTTCACTCTCTTGAGGTGGCAGATTAATAATGCTTTCTAAGACGAAATGTTTAATTTGATCTTTTTTGAAAGTCTTTGGTTGAGTTTTTTTGGGGTTTAACCAACTAGGAAACATGTAATTTAAAATCCTATTATCTAGACTATTTAGGTGATTGAGCTTCTAGTTGAATATGATTTAACAATGTAGTGACAAAGGCAAACAATAAAAAAGGGAGGCTTAAGACCAAAATTAATCCAACACCAACTAAAGCAAATATTGGTCTTGAAGATCCCATTAAGCCAAGCCCTCCAGCTAGACTTACAAAAATAACGGCCATCCATGCAAGTATTTGAAGATAGATGTCTCCAAAAGAAAGGTTGCATTTGATTGAATAATTGATTGGATCAGTCATCTAACAATTCCTTTTTTACCAGGCTAGAAGAAGTTGTATTGATATGTATTTGAAATCCCCCTTTTCAGTGATGAAGTTTAATGAGGAAATTCTTGCATTTAACCTATTCCTTCTGTCGCTTGTTCTCTTTCCCAGAGTTTTTTATAAATCCCATCACTTTTAATTAGATCTTCATGCTTGCCTTCTTGTTCAAGCTTCCCTTGATTTAAAACTAATATTCGATCACATGCAGCGGCAGCAGAAAGTTGATGACTAATCATCAATATTGTTCTATTAGTTTGTTCCCTAATTGATGCCAGTATGGAAGCTGCTGTTTTGTTGTCAACGCTGGCCAATGCATCATCAAGAACAATTATTGGTGCATTAATCAATAAGGCTCTCCCTAAAGCTGTCCTTTGTCTCTGGCCACCACTTAGAGTTATCCCTCGCTCTCCTACGAGTGTTTTAAAGCCGTCGGGAAAGCCTTTGATGTCTTCGTTAAGCCTTGCTTGCGAAGCAGAGGATCTAACTTCTTCTATTGATGCATTTGGATCGCCGTATCTCAAATTGTTTTGTAATGTATCTGTAAATAAATAACCTTCCTGAGGGACAAAGGCTATGTTTTTTCGAAGCTCATCAAGCTTTATATCTACTATGTCATAGTTGTCTATAAATAGTTGTTGTTTAGGAACATTAATCATTCTGCCTAATGCTCTAGCAAGAGTCGTTTTACCACACCCGACTGGACCAACAATCGCTACTAGTTCCCCTGCATTAATTACAAAATTTAGGTCTTTTAAAATTTCTGTTTGGCTATCTTCATAACTAATACAAAGTCCTTTGGCTTCTAATTTTCCTTTTACTGTTGATGTGAATTCTTTGCTTCCAGAGTTATCTTGAATACTAGGGGTATTTGTTAATAACTCTTCTACTCTCTCAAGACTTACTTGCCCCAATTGAAAAGTGTTTAAGGTAAAACCTAGTAGTGCTGTCGGGAAAACTAACCTTTCAACATAGAGTATTAGTGCGATTAATCCCCCAATAGTTAGTGAGCCTGTTTCAATCAGACCACTTCCTAGCGCAAGAATTAAAAGTAAAGATATCGATGAAATACCTTGTAGGAGAGGAAATAAAGTACTGGCTGTTCTTGCTAAATTTATAGCGGCATTCTTATATTCCTTATTTAATTTAGAAAAAGCTTTTCCTTCTGCATCTTCTTGGCCATAGATTTTTATAGCGCTAATACCTGATAGATCTTCTTGGATTAGTTCACTCAGGCTAGAAAGAGCTTCTTGTTGACGCTTCCTTTGGTTAACCATTCTGCCTCCGAAGAGGCGAACAACGCCAAGCATTATTGGATAAAGAGATATTGAGGCTAACGTTAACCATGGATTGATGGCAAGCATTGCTGGGACAGTAAAGGCATATGCTAAGAATGTGTTGGTGAGACTTAAAATTGCGAATCCAAGTAGGCGCCTAATGTTTTCTATGTCACTAGTAGCTCTTGTAATAACTTCACCACTGCCAATTTCTTGAACCCATCCTGGGTCTTGTATCAGCATGTGATCAAATAGGCGCTGCCTAAGATCAACTTCTACTTGCCTACCAACCCCAAAAACAAGTTGACGTGAAATAAGTCGAATAAATGCCATCACTGTTGCTAGGGATATAATCCATGCTGATTGTTTTAGTACATCGTTAAAAGTGAACCCTTCTTGTAAAGCATCTATGATTTTACGAACTTCAAATGGAATTATAACGCTTAAAATATTTACAATTACTAGGCTTAGTGCTCCAAGGAGCAATGTTCTTCTATGAGGTTTTAAATATCTATTTATTAGATCAATCCTAAGTGCTTTCATGATTTCATTAATACAAATACCAATTTAGATTGCATAAGGCGAAAAAATGATTATATCGTTCTATTTGTACTTGGGGTTTTGTTGATGGAAGGACAGAATCATCCTTTGTATTCTATTGATCGCGATCATGTCAATCGTTTACTAGCTACAAATGTTCCTAATGATGAGGATTTGATTGATTTGGCTAGATTGATGATGAGGTATGAAGGATTTCCAGGAGCTGATGATCTTCAAATGGACATGCGAAAAACATTGAAATTATGGGGAATAACAAAAGAAGAACTCAATGCCAGTACTCGGAAAATATGGATAAAAGGGTATAGGCCTGGTGCTTCTTCGGAAACAATGATGGGATCAGGTTTTGATACGACAGAAAAATCTTAGATTAATTACATACTCCTTTTACTTTTTATCTTATTCGGATAAGTCATAGTATGAGGGTGCTTCTTTAGTTGGGCGTTCCCTCCTTAACAAAGCGCTCTGGCTTTTTAAAGTAGTTTTTAATTATGTCTAATTCTTCTTGGCCAAAACTTCTTGAAAAACTTTTGCAGAGTGAAGAACTTACTGCATTAGAGGCAAAAGCTCTTATGCAGGCTTGGCTTGAGAATGATCTTTTACCTGTACAAACAGGAGCTTTTCTTGCTGCTTTAAGAGCTAAAGGAGTTTCCGGGTTGGAGTTGTCAACCATGGCAGAAGTCCTCAGGGAGGCTTGTGTCTTTCCGTACAGTATTCCAAAGACCTTTATGGTTGATACATGCGGAACTGGCGGAGATGGAGCTGATACTTTTAATATTTCAACAGCAGTGGCTTTTGTAGCCGCTTCATTAGGAGTTAATATTGCTAAGCACGGAAATCGAAGTGCTAGTGGAAAAGTTGGCTCTGCAGACGTTCTTGAAGGACTTGGGATTAAACTAGATGCTCCTTTGCAATCAGTTGTTAATGCAATTCAGGAAACAAATATAACTTTTTTGTTTGCACCGGTTTGGCATTCCTCTTTGGTTAATCTTGCGCCATTAAGAAAAAGCTTGGGTGTAAGAACTGTCTTTAATCTTCTTGGGCCATTAGTAAATCCTTTTCGTCCTAAGGCACAGGTCTTGGGAGTTGCAAAGCCTGAGTTGTTAGACCCTATGTCAGAAGCATTGCTCAATTTGGGATTAGAAAGAGCAGTAGTGGTTCACGGAGCTGGCAGTTTAGACGAAGCGTCTCTTGAAGGAATTAATCAATTGCGATTCATTGAGAATGGCCAGATAACCTCTAGATCACTTGATGTAAGAGATCTAGGCCTTGTTCCTTGTCCTAATAGTGAACTTAAGGGAGGGGACCTTTCTACTAATAAAGATATACTTTTAAATCTCTTTAAAGGATCTGGGACCCAACCTCAAAAAGAAGTTGTTGCTCTTAATACTTCTTTAGTCTTTTGGGCTTCAGGTCTTGAAAGAGATTTAAGTCAAGGTGTGAAAATAGCTTTAGAATCTCTAATGATGGCAAAGCCATTAGATAAATTTAATGAGTTGAAGAAATTCTTGGAATGACTTTTTTGTAATCAAGTGAGCTTTATTTAATTAACTTTTAAGATGAATTCCTTACAAAATGATGCTGCTATTTTGGTCTTATCTGATGGCACTTTGATTGAGGGTAAATCATTTGGTTATAAAGGAACAGTTGTTGGTGAAATTGTTTTTAACACTGGCATTACTGGCTATGAAGAGGTCTTAACTGATCCTAGTTATTTTGGCCAGTTAATTACTTTTACTTATCCGGAATTAGGTAATACTGGTATCAATTTTGATGATCACGAGTCTGTAACTCCTAGTGCAAAGGGTGTTATTGCAAGAAGATTCACTAGTTATCCAAGTAATTGGCGTTCAAAAAAAACCTTTGAGAAATGGCTTGAGGATGAAATGGTGGTTGGAATTCATGGTGTGGATACAAGAGCACTTGTCCGACATTTAAGAACTTCTGGAACAATGAATGCAGTTATATCTTCAACAGGTAAAGAATCCGCTTCAGATTTATTAGATCATGTCAAACAAGCTCCATTAATGAAAGGACTTGATTTGACCAGTGAAGTTACTACCAAGAATCCATATGTATGGAATTCAACTACCTCTGTTGACTTTGACAAGAGAGTTTTCAATAGGCATAAGAAGCCTTATAAAGTAGTTGCGATTGATTTTGGAATTAAGCGCTCAATATTGAACCGGTTAGTATCTCACGGTTGTGAAGTTAATGTTTTGCCGGCAAATTCTGATTTCTCAGATGTAATAGCTTTAGAGCCTGAAGGTGTGTTTTTATCAAACGGTCCAGGTGATCCTGCGGCTGTGGAGTCAGGAATACTTTTAGCAAGACGCTTAATAAAAGAAGGAGACATGCCAATCTTTGGGATATGCCTTGGCCATCAAATTTTAGGATTAGCTCTTGGTTGTAGGACATTCAAGCTCCCATATGGGCATAGAGGATTGAATCATCCGTGCGGTAAGAATGGAAATATTGAAATTACAAGTCAAAATCATGGATTTGCTATTGAAGCTTCATCTCTTGATATTGAGACGGTTCAAGTAACTCATTTAAACCTTAACGATGGAACGGTTGCAGGTATAGCAATGTGTAACAGACCAGTTTTTGGCATTCAATATCACCCAGAAGCAAGTCCTGGGCCTCATGATGCTGATCACCATTTCTCACGTTTTTCTGAACTAATGTCACAACGACGTTGAACTGTGGTTCAGATCCTTTTTGATAACTACACTTCATTTGTGGAGTATTAGGAGGCTTGGACCCATAAACGATTTGCAACGATTGACCGTTTCTTTGCGAGGTGGATTTGAAAGAAGAAAAGGTTGTTTGGTTTTTCACTTCACTGGCCAACTCGATGAATATTCAAAAAAGCAATTCACGGATTTTGTGAACGATGTATTTAGCTCAAATAAATTACCTATTGTTATTGACCTGACAAAAATCGATTTTATTGATTCAACTGGATTAGGGGCAATGGTGCATTACGCGAAAAAATGTAAGAACGCCAAGAGATCCTTTGTTGTTGTTGGTAATTCTAGAGTTATTCAAATAATAAAACTTGTTAGACTTGAGGAGTTTTTACATCTTTCTTCGGATCTAAATACGGCTTTAAGTCAATTAGCTGCTTGAATAATTGGATTAAAAACATACAAATTTCAGGGCGTCCTGATCAATTGAGGCCTTCTCAATTGGCTTGGTTGGGAGATGCAGTTTGGGAATTGCATCAAAGGCTACTACTTTGTGAGAAGCCAGCTAAAACAAAGGATCTCCATCTTTCAGTAGTCTCTCAAGTAAAGGCGGAAGCTCAGTCCAAAGCATTGGAAAACATCGAAATTTATTTGACTGATTTAGAGAGAAAATTGGTGAGACGAGGACGTAATAGTATTACCCGTAGCTCTAGGAAGGTAAATATTGCTATTTATGGAAGGGCAACTGGATTTGAAACACTTATTGGTTGGTTATTTCTAAAGGATCCAAATCGCCTGGCTCAACTAATGGATCTATTAGAGAGAATTGAAACTGATAAACATGAAGGAGGAATCAATGAGTACAAATGATCGTAGAGGGAGAAACTCTTCTAGAAATTCCTCTTCTGAAGAAGGTCGAAGGAAAGGGCGAAAAGCTTCAGGCTTGCGCTGGCAGAAAGAAAACAAGACAGGATGGCAATCGAGAAGAGCACCAAATAAATCTTCAGTCAAAACTGAAACCCGTTATTCAGAAAACTTCGATGAAAAGAATCAGCAAAAAAACTTTTTAAGGGATAGGAATGATTCCCAGGGCTTAAAGAGGAGTTCATTTAAATCAAATCGTGCTTGGAGCAGTCAAAATGAATTTTCCAGAAGTACATCTGATGCTGGGAAAAAACAATATGATTCCTCTAATAGAAGACGTTCATCTTCGTTTTCTAGAAATAATCAAAAACCATTTATTGAGACTGATCAATGGCAAGAGAAATCAAATGAGAAAATTGTTTTTGAAAGTGAGTCAAATGATATTTTTTGGGGCCGACATTCAACACAATCGATCCTTGAGTCGGGAAGACCCGTGCATAGAATCTGGTGTACTTCTGAGATACGAAGTACACCAAGATTTCTTCAGCTTCTTAAGGATGCCAAGGCCTTAGGAGTTCTGGTTGAGGAAGTCTCTTGGGGAAGGTTGGGACATGTTACTAATGGTGGAGTGCATCAAGGGATTGCTCTTCAAACAGCTGCCTCTGAAACCTTTGACTTAAAAACATTGATTGAAGCTTGCCAGGATATTGAGGAATCAGCCGTTTTACTTGCACTTGATGGTATTACTGACCCTCATAATGTGGGCGCCATAGTTAGATCTGCCGAAGCATTAGGAGCACATGGGATGATCCTTCCGCAGAGAAGAAGTGCAGGCTTAACAGGATCTGTAGCTAAAGTAGCTGCTGGGGCTTTAGAACATTTACCTGTAGCAAGGGTTGTTAATTTGAATCGATCTTTAGAAGAGCTGAAAAATTGTGGTTATACAGTGATTGGATTAGCAGAAGACGGAGATAAAACTGTAAATGAAATTTCTTGCGTTGGGCCTTTAGTACTAGTAATTGGATCTGAAGGTAAAGGTTTATCTCTTCTCACAAGGAGACATTGTGATTTTCTTTTAAGGATACCTTTGAGAGGAGTTACATCGAGCTTGAATGCATCAGTGGCCACATCGATTTCTTTATATGAGTTGGCTCGTCAAGGTTGGATGAAAGATCTTTCTGGTCAGGCACCCTCGCCGAAGATGGTAAAAGCTAAATTGACGACAAAACCTTTCAAAGAGAAATAGTGGATACGAATTGTTTAAGGTAAAAGCATTAAAACAAGTTCGACATTAGCGGATTGAAAAAATGGTTAATTGAACATTTAGACTAAAAAAAATAGCTTTCGGATTAGTTTTTTCTTGATTAAGTACTAGCATTGAAAAAGATTTTAATTTATGGCATGAGCCCAATAAGGGCATTTAGAAAACTAGGTAACAGTTTTGGCTTAGCTTGGTGGGCCAAAATAGAAACTGTTAATCCTAATGCCACATATTGGTTTGGCCCTTTTTTGACCAAAAAGAGTCTTAACGCTAAAGTGAACGGCTTCTTAGAGGATTTGACCGACGAAGGGGTTGAATCTATGGAATATCATGTTGTTCGTTGCAAGAGAATTGAGCCTTTAACTTTTTGAACTTTTCTTTTTCTACTACAATAGTTTTTCAATGAAGTCTATTTAATTTTAGTGATGAGAATATCCGAGTGGCGTCAGAAATTAAAAGATGGGGACGTGTCATCTCTAGAGTTGGTAGATGAAACGTTTTCACGGATTAAGGATGTTGATGAAAAAGTTCACTCTTTTTTGTACATTAATCATGATAAGGCAAGATCGGTAGCTGCAAAAATAGATGAAGCTCGCTCTTCTGGCCAAAAGCTACCACCTTTAGCTGGCATTCCTTTGGCTATAAAAGATAACCTTTGCACTAAAGGAATTCCTACAACATGTTCTAGCAGGATGTTGGAAGACTTTGTTCCACCTTATGAATCTACTGTTACTCAAAGACTTTGGAATGCTGGTGGAATCTTAATAGGTAAAACTAATTTAGATGAATTTGCCATGGGAAGTTCCACCGAAAACTCTGCTTTTGGTGCTACCAGAAACCCTTGGGATATTTCAAGGGTTCCCGGAGGGAGCTCTGGTGGAAGTGCTGCTGCGGTTGCTTCTAACTTATGCATGGCTTCTCTTGGTTCTGATACTGGTGGCTCTATAAGACAGCCAGCCTCTTTTTGTGGTGTTGTTGGTTTAAAGCCTACTTATGGACGTGTAAGTAGATGGGGTTTAATTGCTTTTGCAAGTTCATTGGACCAAGTAGGTCCTTTTTCTAATAATGTTGCTGATGCTGCAGAAATTCTGCAGGTTATAGCAGGTCATGATCCCAAAGATTCAACTTGTTTAAATGCACCTGTCCCAAATTATGTAGACAATCTAACGAATTCTATTTCTGGACTTCGCATTGGTTTGATAAAAGAGTGCTTTGATCAGAAAGGATTAGCTAAAGATGTAAAAGAGTCTGTTCTAAAGGCAGCAGATAGCCTTAAATCTCTTGGTGCAGAATTGGTAGAAGTATCTTGCCCTCGCTTCATAGATGGAATTGCTACTTATTACGTAATTGCACCATCAGAAGCCTCGGCAAATTTAGCTAGATATGATGGCGTTAAATATGGATATAGGACTGAGGAGGTTGACGATTTGGCTTCCATGACCGCCTTTACTAGAGCTAAAGGTTTTGGCAGTGAAGTTCAACGAAGGATCCTGATAGGAACATATGCATTGTCTGCAGGTTATGTAGATGCCTTTTATAGAAAAGCGCAACAAGTTAGAACGCTCATAAGAAGGGACTTTGAAAATGCTTTTAACAATGTAGATATACTTCTTACTCCAACTTCTCCAACTACAGCTTTTAAATCAGGTGCACATCAAGATGAACCTTTAGCAATGTACCTTTCTGATTTGTTGACTATACCGGCAAATTTAGCGGGGCTTCCTTCGATTAGCATACCTTGCGGTTTTGATGAATTTAACTTGCCTATTGGGTTGCAATTAATAGGTAATATTTTAGATGAAACTCGTATGCTTCAAGTGGCTTATCAGTATGAACAATTTGCAGCAGTGATGAAAAATGCACCCGAAAACAATTTAATACAGAACTAGCACTTGTCACTATATGTAGCGTTGTGTATGGCTTGGAGCACTGTATGTTGAGGTTTTCGCTAATATACTGTTATGGGGTTTGTTCCATTACATAATCACAGTGATTACAGTCTTCTTGATGGCGCCAGTCAGCTGCCATCAATGGTTTCTAGAGCAAAGAAGCTTGGATTTCCTGCTATTGCTCTAACTGACCATGGAGTGATGTATGGAGCTATAGAACTTTTGAAATTGTGCAGCAAAGAAGGTATAAAACCAATTATCGGTAATGAAATGTATGTGATAAATGGTTCAATCTCTGACCCCCAACCTAAAAAAGAGAAGCGATATCATTTGGTGGTTCTTGCTAAAAATTCTATTGGATATAAGAATTTGGTAAAGCTCACGACTATAAGTCACCTTAAAGGTATGCGTGGACGAGGAATTTTTTCAAGAGCTTGTATTGATAAAGACTTGCTAAGGAAATATTCAGAGGGTTTGATTATATCTACAGCATGTCTTGGAGGGGAGATACCTCAGGCAATATTACGTGGACGACCTGATGTTGCTAGAGAAGTAGCCAGTTGGTATAAAAATGTTTTTGGAGATGATTTTTATCTTGAGATTCAAGATCATGGATCTATTGAGGATCGAATAGTAAATGTTGAAATTTCAAATATAGGTAAAGATCTTGGTATCAGATTAGTTGCAACAAATGATGCGCATTATCTCACTGAAAATGATGTTGAGGCTCATGATGCTTTGCTATGTGTCTTAACAGGTAAGCTTATTAAAGATGAAAAGAGATTGCGTTATACGGGCACGGAATATTTAAAATCTGAGGAACAGATGAGAAAGTTATATGCCGATCATCTTGACGAAAATGTTATTAGTGAAGCGATTGCAAATACAGCTTTAGTGGCAGAAAAAATTGAGGAATATTCTATATTAGGAACTTATAAAATGCCTAAATTTCCAGTTCCCTATGGTAAAACTCCGATTGAATATTTGCGCGAAGTTACTGAAAAAGGTTTATTGGAAAAACTTTGTGTTGACTCAATTGACTCGATTGATAAAGAATATTCTGATCGTCTTTTGAACGAGCTAAGTATTATTGATCAAATGGGTTTCCCGACTTATTTTCTTGTTGTTTGGGATTATATAAAATTTGCAAGAGAGCAATCGATTCCTGTTGGGCCAGGTAGAGGTTCTGCAGCAGGATCTTTGGTTGCTTATTCATTAGGTATAACAACTATAGACCCTGTTAAGAATGGGCTTTTGTTCGAAAGGTTTTTAAATCCTGAGAGAAAGTCGATGCCTGATATTGATACTGATTTCTGTATTGATAGACGTAGTGAGGTAATAGATTATGTAACTAGGCGTTATGGCGAGGATAAAGTAGCTCAAATAATTACATTTAATAGAATGACATCTAAGGCTGTCCTTAAAGATGTTGCGAGAGTATTAGATATCCCATATAGAGAAGCTGATCAATTAGCAAAATTAATTCCTGTAGTTAGAGGGAAGCCAGCAAAACTTTCGATAATGATTGGTAAAGACTCTCCTAGTTCTGACTTTAGAGCTAAATATGAAGATGAACCTTTAGTGAGAAAATGGATAGATATGGCAATACGCATTGAAGGTACGAATAAGACTTTTGGAGTACATGCCGCAGGAGTTGTTATTGCATCGGACCCATTAGATGAATTAGTGCCCTTGCAGAGAAATAATGATGGCCAAATTATCACACAATATTTCATGGAAGATATTGAATCATTGGGATTACTAAAGATGGATTTTCTGGGCTTGAAAAACCTTACAATGCTTCAAAGAACAGTTAGTCTTATAGAGCAATCTATTGGTGAAAAAGTAGATTTAGATCATTTAGGCCATGAAGACAAGGCTACATATGACCTTTTGTCTAGAGGCGATTTGGAAGGTATATTTCAACTTGAATCTAGTGGAATGCGTCAAATAGTAAAAGATTTAAAACCATCTTCTTTAGAAGATATTTCTTCGATATTAGCTTTATATAGACCAGGGCCCTTGGATGCTGGCCTTATCCCTAAATTTATTAATCGTAAGCATGGTAAAGAAGTGATTGATTTCCCTCACGCTTCTTTAACGTCAATACTTGGCGAGACTTATGGAATAATGATCTATCAAGAGCAGATTATGAAAATCGCTCAAGATCTTGCAGGTTATTCTTTGGGACAAGCTGATTTATTGAGACGAGCAATGGGTAAGAAAAAGGTTTCAGAAATGCAAAAGCATAGAAACTTTTTTGTTGATGGGGCAACTGGTAAAGGAGTTGATGCAAAGTTGGCTAATGATTTATTTGACCAGATGGTTCTTTTTGCAGAATATTGTTTTAACAAAAGTCATTCAACGGCATATGGTGCTGTGACTTATCAAACAGCATATTTAAAAGCACATTACCCTATTGCCTATATGGCTGCATTGTTAACAGTGAATGCAGGCTCAAGTGACAAGATACAAAGATATATCGCCAATTGTAATTCAATGGGGATAGATGTTGAGCCACCTAATATCAACTCTTCTGGAATT
Organism: Prochlorococcus sp. MIT 0603; assembly: GCF_000760215.1. Classification (NCBI taxonomy): domain Bacteria; kingdom Bacillati; phylum Cyanobacteriota; class Cyanophyceae; order Synechococcales; family Prochlorococcaceae; genus Prochlorococcus; species Prochlorococcus sp. MIT 0603. The sequence continues at coordinate 309,040 of NZ_JNAW01000002.1, forward strand.
GATTTTACTCCTACAGAGACGTCTATTTTGTTTGGCTTGTCTGCAGTTAGGAATCTTGGAGAAGGCGCTATTAAGCAATTGATAAAGTCACGAGATGAAGACGGCCCCTTCATCTCTTTAGCTGATCTTTGTGACAGAGTTCCATCTAATGTTTTAAATAGAAGAGGGTTAGAGTCCTTAATTCACTGTGGTGCTCTTGACGCATTTGACGAAGATGCTAATCGCGCACAATTAACATCTGATCTTGAATTGACTATAGATTGGGCAACTTCTCGTGCTCGAGACCGTTTAAGTGGTCAGGGTAATCTTTTTGACTTATCTTTACCAGCTTCTAATGAAGAAAAAAAACGTGATATATCATCTGCTCCAAAGGGCGTGGATGTTGAAGATTATTCACCCACCGAGAAACTTAGATTAGAAAAAGAGTTGCTAGGCTTTTATTTGTCTGATCATCCATTGAAGCAACTCTCAGATCCGGCAAGGCTTATTGCACCTATAAGTTTAGTTAATTTAGAGCATCAGGCAGATAAATCAAAAGTCAGTGTAATTGCGATGATAAAAGAGATGCGTGTGGTGACTACTCGTAAGGGTGACAAGATGTCTATTTTGCAAATTGAAGATTTAACTGGTTCCTGTGAAGCAGTTGTCTTCCCAAAAAGTTTTTATAGACTTTCAGACCATTTATTAACGGAGACACGTCTACTTATCTGGGCATCTGTTGATCATAGAGATGAGAAGGTTCAATTAATTGTTGATGATTGTCGCTCAATAGACGAAATGAGATTTGTTTTAATTGATTTATTGCCAGATCAAATAAAGAATATTGAAGACCAACATCGACTTAGAGAATGTATATATCAACACCGACCTGCAAAGGATGAACTTGGGATAAAGGTACCTGTAGTTGCAGCGATTAAGGACGATAAAAGTATTAAGTATGTTCGATTAGGACATCAATTCTGTGTTAAAGATCCAAATGCTCTAATTGAATCATTGCGTCAAAACTCTTTCAAGGCAAATTGTAGTAATAGGCTTATTAAATAATTTTCCTTTATTTGCTACCGCTTGATTCTTTGATGGCGCTACGCATTCTCTCTAAGTTAGGCCTTATATGCTCTAGTCCTATTAGACTACCTGGCTTCTCTTCCCAGCTAGCTGAGAGAATACCGTAACTCAAACCTAAAAGACCTATGAAAAAACATATTGCAGAACCCGTCAAAGTTAATGATGGTGGTATTTCTGCTATCCCTTTGATAATAAGTACATAACTCAAGATAAATACACCCATTCCCAATAGTGTTGGTATGCCAGTAGTGAAAATTATGCGTCTTGCCATTCGATTTGCTACAGGTTTAGGTATGAATGACTTTCGATCTTTTTTTGTTCCCTTAGTTTTTATTGAAGAAGAACTCTTTTGAGTTAAAGAACTCTTATCTTTGGGAATGTCTTTTTGATTACCTTTCATCCCTTTCAGTAAATGAATTTGATTATTAATTGATTAACCGCGAATTTTTAGTTTTGTTAATAATGCATTATATCGAGCTTGGCTTTTGCCTTTTACATAATTCAGTAATCTCTTCCTTTGTCCAATCATCTTTAGAAGTCCCTGCCTAGAGGAGAAATCATGACTATTGCTTTGCAGGTGGCTGCTTAGTAGGTTGATTTTTTCACTTAGCATGGCTACCTGTACTTCAGCAGAGCCAGTATCAGTCCCATGAGTCTGGTGCTTATTAATGATTTCTTGCTTTGCTTGAGTATTGAGCGCCATGTTTTTATGGGAACTTCTATTTGATGATTTTATCGCTTATCAATCTAGCGTGTCATGGAGCTTTCTTTCCAGTCTCTGTATTTATATGAGTAAGAATGTTTTTGAAAAGGTCTTCAAAATTCAGTACTTGCGACTTTCTTGATGTAGATAATCCCTTTCGAGGGTTTTTAGAAAACTCTATAAAAGCTTTGTTTATTTCTGATTCTTCATATCCAAGATTAATCAAGGCACTATTGACTTCATTCCTAATTTGCGAGTCTGGGGAATCTTTTTTGTCTGAGTGATCACTTGAACTATTAATGATGCTGGAAGTCTCTGTGAATTTGTGTTGGAGCTCAATAATTAGTCTTTCAGCAGTCCTTTTCCCTATTCCAGGACAACTGGTGAGTTCATCAATCTTTTTTTCAGAAATGGCATGAATTAATTGATTGGCTTTGTTCTTCTCTAGGAGTGTTATTGCTAGTTGGCTTCCTATACCATTAACGCTTATTAATTTGCGGAATAAGTTTCTTTCTTCTTTATAAAGAAAACCAATTAAAGATGATCCATCCTCTCTTTGAACTTGATGAATCCAAAGGGTTAGTTCATGGGAATCATTTATTAATTCTAAATTTCTTTTTAAAATTTGAACTTCATAACCAATACCTGAGCATTCAACAATAACTCCAGCACGAGGTCCAGTTTCCCAAGCATCTATTTTCCCACCTTTTAACCAGCTAATCATAAGAGGCTTAAGTAAAAGCTGTATTTATCCTCCAGCCGCATCACATCCAATAGCACTACCAGCAACAACACCTAATGGAATTGCCCACCAACGACCATCTCGTCTGGACATTGCAGCACCAGCAGCGCCACCAAGCAAACCACCAGCAATTTTCCCATCAGTACAATCATTATTATCAACGTTCTGGGGAATAGGACCTCTATATGTAGTTGAATGTGTTTTGCTGCAGGGAACTTCAATCGTCTCAGTCCAGCTCTTTACATAACCTGGCGATTCCTCTGTTCCAGGGAAATATTCTTCTCTGTATTCATTTCGTGTGCATGTTCTGGATCTTGAGTATCCAGCCTGCGATTCATTTGCATTTGCATTGGCACAAAAGCTTAGAGAAAAAATTAAGGCTAGTAAAAATTTCATGACCCTATGGTTTTAATTAAGTTTATTAGAAATTCGGTAAATGGCTAATTGAAATTAACGTTGCTCCAAAAACACATCCTGCTCCAATGATTATATAAAGAGTTAATGGCTCGGCGAAAAACAGAACTCCCCACATAGATGCAAATAAAACTTGAGTGTAATTTATTGATCCTGCATAACCAGCCGGTAACAGGCTAAGACCACGCGTTATCAATACTTGTCCTATTTGTGTGAAAAGTCCTATGCCTAATAACCATAACCACTCTGAACCTGCAGGGTAAACCCCTTGTTTTAATAGAAATGGCAGGGTAATGGGGATGGAAACTAGTGGAAAATAAAAAACAATTACCAAATCATGCTCTTGTTTTGATAGCTTTCGAACTGTTACATAAGCAAGTGCTGTAAGGATTGCTCCACTTAAAGCAATAAGTACTGCATTAAATGATATTTGAACGTTTGAATTGTTTTGCCATAATGGTTGCACTACTACTTGTATTCCGATCCAACCAAGGCATATTGCATATAAAACTCTCTTTTTTATTTCTTCATCGAGCATCCACCACGCTAGAAGTGCCGTAAAAGTGGGATAAGTGTATTGAATAATTGTTGCCGCAGCTAGTGGTAAAGAATTAATTGCTTGGAAAACGCAAAACAAGGCCCCTGTTCCTATTAAACCTCTAAAAAAAAGTAATCTTTTATTATTTCCCCAAGGTGATATTTGAGCTTTTGTTAGTAAGAATCTTGTTATTAATAAGCTAAATACAGATCTAAGAAAGACAATCTCTGCAACAGGTATACGCCCTTTAAGTTGTTTAATGCAAACTGTCATAAGACTGAACGCGAATGCGCTCCCAATTAACGAGATTATTCCTTGAGGAGGCTTTTTTTCTTTACTCCAAAGCATCTGGTTCATAATGCCTTTATAATTTTGCTCTTAGTCCGATAATCTTCACGTTTAATTTCTTGGCTCATTTCTAAGAATTTTGCGTTATGAACTTAAGACTCCTAACTAGAAGCAGGTTAATCACGTTATATCCTGCATAATCATTAAATGGTAACCCCTCGCCTCCATCCACGTACATTAGATGCCGTTAAGGAAAAAGCGGACATCGTTGATGTTGTAGGTGAACATGTTGTTTTGAAGAAAAAAGGAAAGGAGTTTGTAGGAATTTGCCCTTTCCATGATGACAGCAGGCCGTCAATGACTGTGTCGCCTGCAAAACAGTTTTATTATTGTTTTTCTTGCGGTGCAGGTGGAAACTCCATCAAGTTCCTTATGGAGCTCCAAAGGCAAAGTTTTGTTGAGGTAGTCCTTGATTTAGCAAGAAAATATCAATTACCTGTAGAAACATTAGAAGGGCCTCAACAGGAACGTTTCCGCCAAGAGCTTTCTCGTAGAGATAGACTTTTTAGAGTTCTTTCTCTTGCAAAAGGCTGGTTTTGTAATCAATTAAATACTGCTGAAGGATCTCAAGCTCTTAAATATTTGGTTCAAACTCGTCGTCTCAGTAAAGGAACTATTGGGAATTTTGAGCTTGGGTTTGCCCCTGATGGATGGGATGCTCTCTTAAGGCATATGAATCATGTTGAAGGCATTCCTTCCCAAACATTGTTAGAAGCTGGTTTAATAGTTCCTCGTAAGGGAAGCAATGGTTTTTATGATCGTTTTAGGAATCGATTGATTGTCCCAATTAGTGATCAACAAGGGCGGGTTATTGGGTTTGGTGGTCGAAGTCTCGATGGCTCTGATCCAAAGTATTTAAATTCACCAGAGACTGATTTATTTCAGAAAGGGAAGCATTTATTTGGTTTAGATAAGGCTGCTAATGAGATTCGCAAAGAAGATAAAGCAATAGTTGCTGAAGGCTATTTTGATGTTATAGCCCTTCATTCTGCTGGCATTACAAATTCAGTTGCAGCTTTAGGAACAGCTTTGAGTAGCCAGCAAGTGAAACAGCTATGTCGATGTAGTGATAGTAAGCGGATAGTTCTTAATTTCGATGCTGATGGTGCAGGTATTCGTGCTGCTAATAGGGCTATTGGAGAAGTTGAGAACCTTGCTATGCAGGGCCAATTGGAATTGAGGATTCTGCAGTTGCCATCTGGTAAGGATCCAGATGATTATCTTAAAGAGAATTCAGCTATTGAATATAAAACTCTTCTTGATAATTCTCCCCTCTGGATTGATTGGCAAATTGATCAGGTCTTAAAAGATGGTGACTTGAGTAAAGCAGATGATTTCCAGAAAGCTGTTAGTGGGTTGGTTAAGTTGTTGGGTAAATTACCTCGCTCTGCCTTACGGTCTCATTATTTGCAGAAGGTAGCAGAGCGTCTAAGTGGAGGACAGGCTCGCTTGGCGTTGCGTTTAGAGGAGGATCTACGCAATCAGATAAAAGGCCATAGATGGCATGGTCGCTCTAGTCGATTTGCTCAACCTAGTGATACAACCCTAAGAGAGCGTCTTGAGGCTCAAATTCTTAGACTATATCTTCATTGTCCTAAATATCGGTCAACTATTCGTACTGAATTAAGGCAGCGAGAACTTGAGGATTTTGCATTGCATCACCATCGTTTACTTTGGGTGGCTATTAGTGAAGTAGAGGAGGCAGTTATTGGTGCCCCAACTTTAGAGTCCATTAGCCGAGGTGAGAATGACAAAGAATTTTTGTCGGAAATTGATCTTTTTAAAATGCTTTTAGATCAGACGGCTTCTGATGGTAATACCACCCTTAGTGCTCTTCTTGCGAGTTTCTTAGATCCTGATGAGCTTCAATTGGCTTTAATCGAACAGCCTCTTCTTCAGCTGAGAGGAACATTGGCTGTCTTAGAGCGTCAGAAATCACTTAAGCGTTGTAAACACTTGATTGAAGCTTGGAGTGGGCAACGATTAGAAACCCTTGAGACTTGTATCTCTGCACTGATTGAGCAAGAACAAAACCACCCTGATGAAAAATATGATATGGAATATAAAATAGAGAAAATGTTTGATAAGTTGAATATACAGGCATTGAATTTCCAGGAATTATACTATTCAGAACGTAAGCATATACATTACTTAGACAAACAACGTTGTGCATTGACAAACCAAGGGAACGAGACATTGACAGCATGATTGCCTACTTTTTATTGATATAAACTATAGAGATTATTTAATTTTTTATATTTGAATTAAAACAGAACCTTTTAAGGGCGGAAATGACTTTTCTGGGATGATCTTCCATTGCATATGCTTCATACTCTTTATCTTGGTTGCCAGTTAATTGAGTAGATCCTTTTAGTGCATCTAATTTATATGAGCTTATTTCCATGTTTTTTTTCCCACCTGGATTTATCAACCTTCCTTTATTACATTCTTGTGCTATATGAATTGCTTCGTGCCTTATTGCTCTTCTTATCATTTGACCTGTCTTAAAAGAACCTTCGAGTTTTGGACCTTTGGCAAACATATATCCGCCATAATCTTTTGCATTGGCTGTACAAATAACAACTGTCTTTTGATCTTTTTTTAAGAATCCGAAAAAATCTTTTCCTATAAGGCATAAAGGTGTATTTTCTTCTAGTTTATAGTTTGCTTTTGTGATCAATTCTATTATCTCCTTCTCTTGAGCATTTAGGAATAGTAAAAATTCAAGCATATGATTTTCTTCTTAGGAGTTGCTTTTGTCTAATTACTTTAGCTTAGAAGTTTATGTTTTTACTATAGGGATCTCCTTGAGACATGTTGTCGCAGCTGCACTTAAATACTTTCGTGACATTTCCCAGTTTTGATTAATTCCACATATTGCCCAGGTTACTGTATTGCGCCCATACCGTTTATTTAAATTGTCGATTGTTTCCATTAAGGACTCTGTGGCTGCAATTTGTGTGTGCTTTTCCTCTGGCAACAAATGTAATTGAAGATATTCTTCATTGAGAAGGCCTTGCATTATCACTCCTGCTTTTACTAGTAAGTGGTTGGGGCGGAAGATTTCTGCTGTCAAGTTGAGAGCTGCTTGTAATAGAACTCTTGTGTCACTGCTAGCTATGGTTAGACGTTGTGTGGCTGATTGGCTGTAAAAGATTGGAGTGTAAAAACTAGTACGTGTGAAGATAGTGATTGCAGTGGCATGCTGCTTTTGTGCTCGCAATTTCTCACTTGCCCGTATCGTATAACTTGCTATTGCCTGACGTAATTCTTCTATATTGCTTATAGGATACTTAAAGCTTTTACTAACACATGTTTCTTGTTTTGGTTTTGCTTTTACCGAGAGGTGTAGGCATTGCTTACCGTGCAACTCGTGTTGTAAACGTAAGCCTGTAATGCCAAGTTTTTTCTTTAGTTTATTGCTGGACATATCTCGAAAATGTTTGGCATTTCTAATGCCATTCATGCGACACCAGTAGGCAAACTTATGGCCAATTCCCCAAATATTCTCTATTGCAATTTGTTGGTACCAATGATCTTGATCTTTAGTGCTTTTTAGATCAAACACTCCTGCATGACTTGTTGTTGTTTTAGCTAAATAGTTTGCGAGCTTGGCTTGGCTTTTCGTTGCTCCAATGCCTATAGCAATTGCCAGTCCAAGTCTTTGGTAGGTTATCTCACGTAGTCGGCGGGCCCAGGAATGTAGTTCATGGTCTATAGAGTAATTGATTTTTGCAAATGCTTCGTCGATAGAATAAACTTCTAGCTCTTCACAGTTAGCTTCTATCGTTTGCATTAAACGTTGACTCATGTCCGCATAGAGCGCATAGTTTGAGCTTCTTACTTGAATCCCAAGTTCTTTAACTTTGCGATGTATTTTGAAATACACCTCCCCTCTTGAAATCCCAAGAGCTTTTGCCTGTGCATTACAAGCTATAACACAACTGTCGTTATTAGAAAGCACTATTAAAGGGCGATCAATTAGCGAAGGGTCCAAGCTTTGCTCACATGAGGTGTAAAAGTTATTACTATCAATTAGTGCTATAGGCATGACTGATTGCTTTTATTTTATTCGACTTAGGCTATGGATTGAATATATTGCGACCCCCCAGATTTGTATGTTGTCGTAATGACGTAGATCAATTGGTGGGTAGTCAGGATGTGCGGCTTCTAGATAGGGAACATCTTTGCAGTAGGTTAGCTTTTTTAATATGAAAGATCCATCCAGTGCTGCCACTACGATGTTTTCTGGCTGAGGTTCTAAGCTACGGTCAACAACCAATAGGTCCCCATCTAATATTCCCGCATTAGTCATGGATTCACCTTCCACCCGCAGGAAAAAAGTGCTTGCCGGATGACGTATTAACTCTTCGTTTAGGTCAATGCCAATATCCACGTAGTCGTCTGCTGGTGAAGGAAACCCTGCCGATATATGATCACTCGCTAACGGCAGTAGCAGCTTTTGAGGGGAGAGGCTAGCGTTAACTGGCATTGCTGTTAAGTAGTATATTTGTACTATAGCAGGCTTAGGGCTTCGGCTCCTCCTGGAGCGTTTTACTCCCTGTGGTAAGGCCCTCCAAGTGCGATGGTATGAGCTCTATAAAGTTGTTCTATGAGTAATAGTCTGGCTACTTCATGTGGAAATGTCAGAGTTGAGAGGCTGAGACGAGAATGAGCGATAGATTTAATTTCTGGGGATAGACCGTTGGCACCTCCGATAATAAAAGCAAGATACTCGGACGAAAATGATTGCAGTCGTTTGGAGAAGGCCAGAGATGTTAATGCTTCACCTTTCTCGCATAGAGGGATGATTAATTCATTGTGTTTGAGTGAGGCGCGAATGGCAGCAGCTTCTTTGTTTGGATTGGAGTCACGTATTTCTGTGATTGATAGCCCAGGTAGCCTTTTCCTGTAGATCTTGATAGCAGACTGCACCCAAGGTTTGCGGACTTTCCCTATGGCGATTATTCGATACTTAGATGGATTAAGCACTGTTTATTGTTGGTGATTTGAAGATTCAATCTTCTTCTTCTAATAGCAATTGTTTGAATGAAGTATAAAGCTCATCATTTTCAAATGTTGATTCTATATTCTTCTTGCCCTTGTTATTAGAGTTGACGGTAATAGAGCTGTTTGTATTATTTCGATTTTTTGTATGAACTTGCTTTTCTAAATCCAAGGATTCAGCTTTTTTAAGTCGATCAATTAAATGAGAAGGAATTTTCCCGTCTGGACTGGCTTTTATTAATTCGCCAAAAAGTTTCTGAGGATCTTCCTCGGTCTCTATGGGATGCAGCTTTTTTTGATTGGCTCTTGGATTTAATTGCGAAGTCTCTTTGGGAGTAGGTAGTTGTCTAGGAAGGCTGCGGCCTAATTCCTGTAGGCGTTCAAGACTGTGAGAATCAAAGCTCATTATTTTAAGAATGAAATATGGTTTTAAAGAAAGTTTTGGAATTATTAATTATTCTATTTGAAATTGTTGATTGTATGAAACTCTCTTTTGCGATTTGATAGATGTATTCAGCTTCTAGAGATTTGAACAAGGAGAATATTTGATATGACATTTGCTGGGCATATTCCAAGAAAACGTTTTGGCCAACATTGGCTTAGAGATGATGTTGTTTTAGAGAAAATCATTGAAGCAGCTGAGATTCAATCATCTGATCGTTTATTGGAAATCGGCCCTGGTCGTGGTGTCTTGACTGAAAAGTTGCTTAAATCAAGCGCTGAACTAGTTCATGGGATTGAATTAGATCTTGATTTAGTTGCTGGTTTAAGGAAGCGTTTTTCGGCAGATCCTAGATTTACTTTGCTAGAAGGAGATGCTCTTTCTGTCTCGCTGACCCTCCCTGATGGGAGGTCTGCAAATAAAGTTGTTGCAAATATCCCTTATAACATTACTTCTCCTCTCTTGGATAGATTAGTGGGTCGATTGGGACAGCCTGTAGAGGATAATTATCAGCGCTTAGTGTTGCTTTTGCAAAAAGAAGTTGCTATGAGAATCTTATCTTTACCTGGTCAAAGTGATTTTAGTGCAATAAGTGTAAAATTGCAGTTGTTGGCTCGTTGTCGAAGTGTTTGTGAGGTTCCACCAAGTTCATTTAACCCAAGACCAAAAGTCTATTCGCAAGTAATCATCTTAGATCCATTGAATAAAAAAGAACGTTTAAGCTTAGAACTTGAGAAGAAAGTCGCAGCTTTACTTCGAATGGCATTCTTGTCCAGGAGAAAGAAGCTGAAAAACACATTAAAAGGGATAGGGCCTTTAGCTGAACTTGAGGTTTTGGCTAAAGGACAAGGTATTAGTCTTGATCAAAGGCCTCAAGAGTTATCTCCAATGAATTGGGTGGAATTAGCAAAAGGTTTGCAAAATAGGAATAAAGTAAGAAAATGAGCATCAATCTTACCGGTTTTAAAACTAATTCTGTAAAAGTTATTGCTCCTGCAAAGATTAATTTGCATTTAGAGATACTTGGTCTTCGGGATGATGGTTTTCATGAACTTGCGATGTTGATGCAAAGTATTGATCTTTGTGATCAAATTGAACTTTTTAAAACGAATAATGGCGAAATCAACCTTACTTCTAATGACTCAAGTTTAAGCACAGGGGATGACAATCTAATTATGAGGTCGGCAAAATTAATGCGTGTATTAACGCAGAATGAAAAGTTAGGTGCTGAGATTCATTTGAAAAAAAATATTCCAATTGGAGCAGGTTTAGCAGGGGGTTCTAGCGATGCAGCTGCAACATTGATAGGCCTTAATGCTTTATGGAAGTTAGACTTTCCTCTTTCAAAGTTAGAAGTAATAGCTGCTGAACTTGGATCAGATGTTCCTTTTTGCTTGGCTGGGGGAACGCAATTTTGTTTTGGGCGAGGAGAATCTCTTGAGAAGGTGAATATCGATGAGAAAGGCCAAGCTATGGCAGTTGTTCTTGTGAAGGACCCTTTGGTAGAAGTTTCTACACCGTGGGCGTATTCAAAATATCGAGAAGTACATTTTGATAATTATTTGAAGGTTGAAGAGGATTTCAAAGAAAGGCAACAATTACTGAGAAAAGCTGATTGGATAAATCCTTTAACGCCTTTAAATCCACCACCTTTGCGCAATGATCTTCAGCAAGTTGTTGCACCAGCAATACCAGCTGTGGAAAATGGGTTGCATTTCCTTTCTTCTCTTGATGGGGCCCTTTCAATTGCTATGAGTGGTTCTGGACCCAGTTGCTTTGCTCTTTTTGCTGATCTTGAATCAGCCAAAAGAGCTCTAGAAAACAATAGAAATAAGCTTAAAACAGCTGGCTTGAAAGGATGGTGCTGTGCTTTTAACGTTAATGGGAGTGAATTAAGTTAAAACTGTGAGTGATATTCAAAAAAACACTTCTAATTTATCCCAGGGGAAAAACTCAATGAAAGGAGAGGATGAGATTATTCAATTGAAAAAAAAAGGGCCATTGAGTTTTTTGTCTGGAGCATTGACAAGTGTTTTCTTTGCATGGCTTTCTTTCCTTGTGAGTAGAAATATTGTTGTTTATTTCACTGTGCATTCCCCTCATTACTCATCTCCAATTGCTCAAAGCATTGCCTCTGCTCTTAAAACATTAATAATAGGGATGAGTTTTTTGGCAACTTTTACTTTTTCTTTTATTGGCTTAGGTCTTGCAATTGTATTTATTCGGAGTTTATTTTATGACAAGCCTCTTGAGGATGATTAATCTTTGATTATTGATTCATTTTGTTTCTTGTATAAAGGAGGATTTGGATGACTCTTCATGATCTTGGATTGTTGGTTTTATTGCTAAGTCCAGGGATGTTACTTTCAGTATTGATTCTTTCTACATTTGCGGCAGGCGGATAATAGGGCACACTTTGTTATAGCTTGGCTAAGTTAAGACGGCTTAGCCGGAACCCCATAAAAATCGTGGCAGGGACACTTCTTTTCAACGCTCTTCGTGAAGCCATAGATGAGGAAATGGCTAGAGATCCTCATGTTTGTGTAATGGGTGAGGATGTTGGGCAGTATGGAGGCTCTTATAAGGTTACAAAAGACCTTTATGAAAAATATGGGGAATTGAGAGTCTTAGACACTCCAATTGCGGAAAATAGTTTTACTGGAATGGCTGTTGGTGCTGCCATGACAGGCCTAAGGCCAATAGTAGAGGGTATGAATATGGGATTTCTGCTCTTAGCTTTTAATCAAATATCTAACAACATGGGCATGTTGCGTTATACCAGTGGTGGCAACTTTACTATTCCAACAGTCGTAAGAGGGCCAGGGGGGGTTGGTAGACAGCTTGGAGCAGAACATAGTCAGAGGCTAGAAGCTTATTTTCATGCTGTTCCTGGAATAAAAATTGTTGCTTGTAGCACTCCAACAAATGCAAAAGGATTAATGAAAGCTGCCATACGAGATAACAATCCCGTCTTGTTTTTTGAGCATGTACTTCTATATAACCTTTCAGAAGAATTGCCAGAAGGGGACTATATATGTGCGCTTGATCAGGCGGATTTGGTAAAAGAAGGTAAAGATTTGACTATATTGACCTATTCACGCATGCGTCATCATTGTTTAAAAGCAGTTGAACAATTAGAAAAAGCTCAAATAGATGTTGAGTTGATTGATTTGATTAGTTTGAAGCCATTTGATATAGAAACAATTTGCCGCTCAATAAGAAAAACCCATAGGGTAATTATTGTGGAAGAATGTATGAAAACTGGAGGAATAGGAGCTGAGTTGATGGCATTAATAAATGAAAACTGTTTTGATGATCTTGATTGCCGTCCAATTAGACTTTCCAGTCAGGATATTCCTACTCCTTATAACGGGCAGCTTGAAAACTTAACTATTATTCAGCCTCATCAAATTGTTGAAACAGCTAAACAGGTTGTCAATTCAGAGGTCTAGTTGATGGCACGTCAACAAGGCTGGTTTGCCCTTTTGCTTGCATTGGTTATCTCTGCTTGCTTGCTTTGTATTAACTTGCCTTTTCAATTAGGACTAGATCTTCGTGGTGGCAGTCAATTGACTCTTGAAGTTCAACCTTTAAGCCCTTCAGAGCAAATCAAGCCAGAGCAGCTTGAGGCTGTACAGACAGTCCTGGATAAGCGTGTAAACGGATTAGGTGTCGCAGAATCTTCTCTTAGGACTGTAGGAACGGATCAACTGGTCTTGGAGCTTCCTGGAGAGCAAGAACCTTCAACAGCAGCAAGGGTTTTAGGAAAAACTGCATTGCTTGAGTTCAGAGTGCAAAGGGCAGGGACTAAGATACCTATGCAGAATCTTCAAAGACTGAGAAGTCAGCTAAGGAATGTTGCTGTAAACATTGATAATCTTGAAAACAGGAACATTACAACCTCACTTATAGATAAGCAGCTTGAAGAGTTAAGAGTTGCTTTAAATTTAACCAAGACCCCATTAAGTGTTGTTGATCAGATCGAGCAAATTAGACAGGAAATTAACAACGAAATAGTAAAGCTTTTTGAGCCTTCTTCTTTAACGGGAAGTGATTTGATTAGTGCTGGACGGCGTCAAGAGCAAAATCTTTCCACTTGGGAAGTGACATTGGCTTTTAATAAAGAAGGAGGAGATAAGTTTGCCAAACTAACCCAATCAATAGCTGGGTCTGACCGATTGCTTGGAATTATTCTAGATAATGAGTCTATTAGTGAAGCAGTCGTTGGAGAGCAATTTAAGGCAGTAGGTATCTCCGGAGGATCGGCTACCATTAGCGGCAATTTTGATGCAGAATCTGCAAGAGAACTTGAAGTGCAACTTAGAGGTGGATCGCTCCCTTTGCCTGTTGAAATAATTCAAGTAAGGACAATAGGCCCATCTTTGGGAGTAGAGAATATTCGACGAAGCCTTTTGGCTGCGCTTTCGGGATTATGCTTGGTTGCGATATTTATGATTTCTTTTTATAGACTTGCTGGATTTGTGGCGATCATAGCTCTTTCTTTTTACTCATTATTTAATATTGCTATCTATGCTCTTGTCCCAGTAACACTTACATTGCCAGGGATAGCAGGATTTATTTTGAGTATTGGAATGGCTGTTGATGCAAATGTCCTCATTTTTGAAAGAGTTAAAGATGAGCTGAGGAGTGGAAATACACTTATTAGATCAATAGAAACAGGTTTTTCACAGGCTTTTTCCTCTATTATTGATGGTCATATAACTACTTTAATTAGTTGTATATCTCTCTTCTATTTGGGGACAGGTTTTGTTAAAGGTTTTGCTGCGACTTTAGGACTTGGTGTGTTTCTGAGCTTGTTTACAGCCTTAAGCTGTACGCGTGTGCTTCTTAGATTCCTTATGAGTTATAAAAGTTTGAGGCGACCTACTAACTTCTTGCCAATAAAATACCTCCCTAAAGAACTTACATGAATTAGGCCTGTGTCATTTACTCCTGAAAAATCAAATTCGAAGCCGATAATTGCTTTATCCCGTCATAGAACCAAGGTTTGGTTCATTTCTGGGGTTGCGGTTTTAATAAGTTTAATTGGTTTTGTTTGCTCTTGGTTAGATCCTGAAATAGGGCTCCCTTTGCGTCCAGGCTTAGACTTTACTGGTGGGACTCAAATTAGACTTGAGCGAAAATGTCAAAATAATTGCAAAGCAATTAATACGTCAGTTGTAAATGATGCTTTAAGAAAGCTTTCCTCTTCCAATAATGATAGTTCTAAAAAATTCCTTGGAGCTCGAATTCAGTTTCTTGATGAATACAAATCCTTGTCAGTAAGGTTGCCTTCACTATCTGCTTCAGAGAGTAAAAGTGTTATTGAATCTATAAGCAATGTTGCAGGACCATTTGTAATAGAGGGGCAATCTGTAGAAACTATTGGTCCTGCTTTAGGGGCTAAGTTGCTCAAGACTACACTTGTGTCGCTTCTCGCTGCATTTTCTTGTGTTGCTCTTTATATTTCACTGAGATTTGATAGACGATTTTCTTTTTTCGCATTATTAGCTTTATTGCATGATGTCTTGATTGTATGCGGAATATTTTCTTGGTTAGGGATTCTATTGGATCTAGAAGTTAATAGTCTTTTTGCAGTCTCATTATTGACTATAGCTGGCTATTCAGTTAATGACACTGTGGTCGTTTTTGACAGAATCCGTGAAATTAACAAACAAGAGAGCATATTATCTTCTAAGCAGAAAATAGACCTTGCTGTATCGGCAACTCTTACAAGGACGCTTTATACAAGCGGAACAACTTTATTGCCTTTATTAGCCTTAATATTTTTCGGAGGAGATACTCTTTACTGGTTTGCGATTGCTTTAGCGATTGGAGTAGTGGTAGGTAGTTGGTCTAGCATTGCATTAGTCCCTTCACTCCTTAATCTCAAAAAAGATAAATAAAATGAAAGAAGTTAGAACATATACATTGATTTATTATATAAGAATAGAATTTGGTTAAAATTTTAAAATCTATTTGCATACCACTATTACTTTCTATCTTATCTCTTTGGGATTTAAGGTTAGAAATAATTCTGCTTTTTGATAATTTCACCTTTATATCTTTGCTTTATGCCATTTACCATCACCCTCTGGCTATTGCAACCTTAATACTTATCCCTAATATGACAAATAAATACTTGAGATGATACGTATTAGGCTTCATCTAATATTAACTAGGAAACCCAATAGAATTTTTGTTGTCTAATATATCGTGAATAATTAGTTCTTTTATTAAAACTTGAATTACAACAGCAAGTGGTAAAGAAAGTAATAATCCTATAGGCCCAAAGATTATTGTGAAAACAAATTGAGCGGTTAAAGTAATTGCTGGAAGCAATTTAACTTGGTATTGTATTAAGGATGGTGTTATTACATAACTCTCCAGATTCTGAATAGCAATATAGGAGATAAGTATAGCAATTGATTTTGATGGTTCATCTAAGAGTGCAACTGAAATAGGGAAAATGGTACTTATTGTAGGACCTATGTTTGGAATGATATTTAAAACGCCTGCAATTAATGCATTTGCTACAACAAGCTTTATCCCAAGTAAGTATAAAGTAATTCCAGTAAGTAATGCTACAAAAGTAGAGCTTATGATTACAGCTGATAGCCAATTGCTTAAGGCCTCTCCACAAGAGAGGAGAATTTGTCTTGTCCTTCTTCTATAAAAAGATGGAGTTAACTTTATGATAATTTCCTTGTAAGATTCAGGTTGAAAGGAGATCATTAAACTAATTGATATAACAAAGAGTGTTTGTATTATTCCAACACCTAAATTGCCAGCAATATCTAATAACTTTTTAAAACTATCAGTAATACCATTTGCTAGAGCCACACCATCAGGTAAAGGGTCAAACTCCTTTAATTCAAATAAATCATTTGGAGCAAGGCTAGGATTTAATGTATTAATTATACTTGATAGTTTTTCAAGCCAGAATTTAATTATATCCCAAAGAGCTTTTGCTGAAGAAGGTAGCTGAATGATAAGTTGTTGAAACTCTTGAGTGAATTGAGGAATTATAATTACTAATGATAATGTTAATAATAAAAGGACACTTATTATTGATATAAGCCAACAGATTTGTCTTGGGATTGGTATGAAATAATTTATTTTTCCCGTAAGTGTACAAAGTGCCATTGCTATTACGATTCCAGCAAAAATCAAAATAACTACTTCTCTTAAGCTCCAAATTAAAAAAAAAGCGGTTATTAAAGCTGTTAGGTTTAGCCAGTTAAAGAATTTCAAGAGCTTTATTTATCTGAATATCCCATGCCATTACAAGAGGCATAACGCTTGGCAAATCTCATGAAGCGTTGAAAATCGGACTCACTCTTCCAAACATAAGTTGCCTCAATAGCACTAGGAGTTCCATTTAGGAAGCGAGCCTTTACTTCTCTTGTATTGAGTTCACCTTCTTCGTCAATCATTCTCATCCCTTTGATTGTGCCATCTTTTATAGAAGACAAGGCGTCAGGATTTTCAAAAGTGAAAAAAGCTTGTCCTGTTCTGCCATCACGACTTCTAGTTAGCCTTATTTCTGGAATGCTTGATTCAGGTGTACCTTCTAAAAAACTAATCATCGCATTTTTCTTGGTCTCAGCCATGGTTTTTAGTGACTGCTATAGATAGTACTGAAAATGTTCTTAATAGTGCGATAAAAAAAAGTTAATACACACTATTCATTCCCATTAGCTTTTTTGCAGAGGAAATGCTACTTAAGCCTGAAAGATCAATGGTTTCTCTCTCCTGGAATTTCTCTAGCTCGTATTTATAACATTTATCATAGTATTCAAGCATTGCTAAACAGGCATCTTCCCAGTTTTGTTTTTCAATTGATTCCAATGCTTTCCTTGTTCGTTGAGGACCTAATCGTTTGCTAATTCTTAATGTTGCATCTTTAAGTTCTTCTTTTTTATGTTTGCTGTATTCATTTATTAATGCACTAACTCTTTCTTTTTTTGTTCTAGTTATTTCAATTAAAGGTGCTTTTCTCATTTGTTTAAAAAGATTATTAGGGATTCTGCATTTCCCCAAACTTGCACTTTCTGCTTCCAGCCAAATACCTTTTGATGATAGTTGTTCTGCATTATGAAGAGATAAGGCTATGTTGTTTTCAAATTGCTCAGAACTTGGTTGAGGATCTAATCCAATGCCTCCAAAGCTACTCCCCTTGTGGTTTGCAAGACCTTCCAGATCAATAGTAAAAACGCCATTTTTAGAAAGCTCTAAAAGCAGAGCTGTTTTACCAGTACCAGTTTTTCCTCCTAAAAGTCTCAAGGGCCATTCTTTATCGAATTGATTTAAGGCCCAAGATCTAAAAGCTTTATAGCCGCCAGTTAAAAGAACAGGCTTTAAACCTAGTAAATTTGCTAGCCAGCCTATGCTTGAGGATCGCAATCCACCTCTCCAGCAATAGATTCTAATAGGTGCATTTTCCTTTTTTAAACTTTGTTCTACCAATGATTCTTTAAGGTGTTGAAGTTTAGGCTCAGTGATTTTAAGGCCAAGAATGATTGCCTGTTCCCTTCCTTTTTGCTTGTAGGTGGTTCCAATTAGAGCTCTTTCATCATCATTAAATAAAGGAATGTTATAAGCACCTGGCCAGTGGCCTTGTAAAAACTCTTTCGGACTGCGAACATCTATTAGGGGACCCTCCATTTCTCTGAATGTTTTGAGCAAATATGAAGAGGGTATTCCTATACCTGACATAGTGGAGCAAAGATGATCATGAGACCGGTTGTTAGTTATGCCATCTGACACATCTAATTCAACCAATATCACCATTGAAGAGTTGCTTGAAAAGTTTTCAAGTGGTTCTCAAAGGCAAAGACTTCGACTTGTTAATGAGATTGAGTCTAGGTCGAAAGAATTATGTGAGATTGGATCAAAATTATTTGATAATTTTGATAAGGAATCTGATGAATGGACAGTTGGGTGGATTTTTCAGGTTCTGAATAGGCATCAGAAAGAATTTTTATCAAAATTTTTAGAAAAGGAACCAATTGGATGGTTTATGGCATCTTCCTCAGTGGGGATTGACTACGATCCTTTGCAAAAGAACCTACTTGAAGAGAACTTTGAAGAAGCTGACCGAATAACCAGCTCAATTCTGCGAGAGCTCGCTGGACCTAATGCAATGGAGCGTGGATATGTTTATTTTAGCGAAGTGAATTCTATTGATGGAGTAGATCTTGTTAGCTTAGATCGTTTATGGACCGCATATTCACAAGGGAAGTTTGGCTTTTCAGTGCAAGCACGTCTTCTGGATTCCTTGGGAGGCAGTTATGAAAAACTTTGGCCAAGAATTGGCTGGAAGATTGACGGTGTTTGGACTAGATACCCTAACGCCTTTACTTGGTCCCTAAAGGCCCCTGAAGGGCATATGCCTTTAATTAATCAGTTGCGGGGTGTTCGGTTAATGAATGAATACATGAATCATCACTCGCTGCAGGCTCGCCGTAAAGGGAAGTAATTGTTAGGGTAAAAGAAAAGCAGATCGATCTCTATTGCTATTTAGTTTTTTTGCTTAAAGGGCATCACAATTTTGAACCTGAGATGCTTTCGAGCTTTTCCTAATCCTTTATGTCTTTTCTCTTGCGTTTTTTTAGATGGAATGATTTTGTTTTCCCTTCCAATCTGCAACTGAGACTTCCTGTTAAGTTATTGCTTGAGCCTGTTGTAAGCAATAAAAACAGAGAGCGCATTGAGTTGGGTCTTCATGAAGCTCTTGTTAATGCTGTTGTTCATGGGAATACCTGTGATCCTGATAAACATCTAAGAGTAAGGAGAATTATTACACCAAATTGGCTTGTCTGGCAGATTCAAGATCAGGGGAAAGGGATTGAATTATCTCAAAGAGTTTCTTCTTTGCCATCTAATGAAGATGCAGAAAGTGGAAGAGGATTGTTTTTAATTCATCAATGTTTTGATGATGTTCGTTGGAGCCGAAGAGGTAATAGAGTCCAAATAGCATCTCTTCGGAGAAATGCTCAATGAGAAGGGCACCCTGGATCTTTTATTTCCTCTCTAATCCAATGCAAAGACTGCTCAATAAGTCCCTCAATATCGTCTTGCTTTCCATCATTGATAATTTGAGATAATGCACCGGAAAGAAGTTCTGCTGATCTTCGGTACTTGTTATTCTTAAATTTATGCCAATTCTTTTCATTTAAACTTAGCTCTGAATGGATTGATTTAACGAGTGCTTTCACCTCTAGAGTCCATGAAGTTGTGTTTTTAGCCATTCACTCACTCCACAATGTATTTATAAATGGTATCTATTAAAGTTGAGATTTTTCCACCCTTATAGATATTCTTAGTATTCTTTTCTAGAAAAATCTCATTAAATTTTCTACTTGTAGGTGTAAGGTGGTTACCTTCTAGCTCTATTATTGTTGATTGATCAATATCTCTTGACTTAAGAATATTTAATAAGGAGTCGGTTTGGTCAATAGCGTCATCCTTGAACCTTATTAATAGATTCTTAGATTGAATATAGTTTGAATAAATAAGATTTAAGGTTTCTTTTGGACTTGGACTAAACTCAGTTTCAAAATCTAATTTTCTCTTGAACTTTTTCAGCATTGGGATTGATTTATCTGCCTTGTAATTGTTAAAACTTATTCCAATAAACAATTTGCTTCTTCTTCCTCTGTCAGGAGAAATTAAATGTAATTTACATCCAAGACTATGACCCAATCTTATTGGCTGATATGTTTTGCCTCCAAGCCTTTCTTCAAGTTTAAGCCTGCATTCTCTTAATTCTTTCCAGGCTTTATTTGCTTGGGTTTGGTGGTCAAAGCTTGGAACATAACTCCATGCATGTATGGCGAAATTTCTTTCTATAAGACCATTTAGTAGATTTTGATAACTAATGTTAGGCGCAGCAGCAAGGTAGCTTCCGCCTATCATCTCAATTAGCTCTTTTGGTTGAGGAGGCCAGTTGCACCAAGTTTGTCCTACTTTTCTCCATCGAGCCATTTTTAAATGCCTATATAAAATAAATATAACAAGGTAATTATTTTCAAAGTATCCACATAAATAATTTTAGAAACTGTAAGTACTTCACTTGACGATTTAATTAATTGCCTAGAATTAAATATAGATCTTTAGAAGAATGCAAAAGGAGTTTGAATTTTCCTCGCCAGATGATTTTCAGAGTGAGTCTAATGCACCTCAGCTCATATTAATACTTGATACTGAGACAAGTGGACTTGATCCATCTAAAGACCAATGTATTGAAGTAGGAGCGATCCTTTTTCATGTGGAAAGTCGATGCGTTCTTTCACAGGTTTCTTTTTTAATGCCTGTTATGGACAATTCAGCAGAAGCGATTAATAAAATTCCTCCTGCTATAACTCAATTAAATCAATCATGGGAAAAAGGCTTGGAATATTTCAACTCTTTAGTAGATAGATCAGATGTAATTTTGGCTCACAATGCTTCTTTTGATCGTCAATGGTTTGGGAATGGCCTTCTACCAAAGCTTTCCAAACAATGGATTTGCTCTATGGAGGATATCCCTTGGCCATCAGAACTTCTACTTAAAGGTAGACCTTCTGTAAAGGATCTTGCACTTGCTTACGAGGTTCCAGTATGGAGTGCTCATAGAGCTTTAACTGATTGCATATATCTAGTTGAAGTCCTTAGACGTTGTTCCGATTTGGAAACTCTTTTGATTCATGGTTTGGAGCCAAGGAAATTAATGAAAGCAGAAGTTTCTTATGATGAAAGGCAATTGGCAAAAAATGCAGGTTTTCGTTGGAATGAACCAGTTCGAGGTGCATGGACCCGACGTTTAAGTGAAAGAGAGATTAGAAATCTTGCATTCCCAGTTACAACTGTGGAATTTTAATTATCATAATTAAGTAGTTTGTTTATTCATGTACTTTCTCTGATATTTGAAATGGCTGGTTTGATCACTTTCAAAGAACTGTTCATCTGTCATTCATCAACAACACATTGATTTATTTTTAACAGAATTTAAGGCATGCATTTAGAGAGCCGCAACATAAGAAGAAGTCTGCGAGACTGGCAACAAGTAAGAAGTTGGGCGAGATTAATAAGAGAGGCCGAGATCCTTTGGCATGTTGACCATAAGGAATTGAAAAGACTTGGAGCTCTGGAATTATCCCAATTGATTAAAGAAATACCTCCTTCATATCGTCGAAGAATAAATCTTTGGCTGATAAAATTTTCAGTTGCTACAAGGTTTGAATGTGGTAAATCAGAAGATTAACTTAATTTATGCTTCTAGAGTGCTAATAGCTTTCTATAGCTCTACAGTTAACTTAATAAGATAGAACAAATTCTAGCTACAGTTTTTATTGACTAATTTTCAATCGCTTCGGGGAATGATTGATCTTTTGCCTTCGCAAACTTCGCGATGGCAAAAGATTGAAGAATTAGCCAGAGATCATTTTCGAAGAGCAGGTCTTAATGAAATTAGGACACCTATACTTGAACAGACTGAATTATTTGCTAGAGGAATTGGCGAAGGCACCGATGTGGTTGGTAAGGAGATGTATTCATTCTTTGATAGAGGCAATAGGTCCTGCACTCTTAGGCCAGAAGGAACAGCTTCAGTAGTTCGTTCTGTAATTCAAAATGGCTTGGCATCCCAAGGCTTTCAGAGGCTTTGGTATGGAGGGCCGATGTTTAGATACGAACGGCCTCAAGCTGGTAGGCAAAGGCAATTCCATCAGTTGGGAGTCGAATTCTTTGGCTTATCTTCTGAAAGAAGTGATGCTGAAATTATAAGTATTGGATGGGACTTTCTTAATGAGCTTGGCCTAAATGGATTGACACTTGAACTTAATAGTTTAGGCACTATGGAAGATAGAAAAGAATACCGAATTCACTTGATTGAGTGGCTAGAAAATATCTCAGACTCGCTTGATGAGGAATCATTAAATCAGCTTAAGAAAAACCCTTTACGGATTCTTGATAGTAAAAGGCCCGATATACAAAGGAAACTTAAAGGTGCCCCTTTGTTGGGCGATTATTTATCAGAAGAAAGTAAAGAAAGGTTTTTGAAAGTACAAGAAAATCTAAAGATATTAAAAATCCCTTTTGTTGTTAACCAAAGATTGGTAAGAGGTTTGGATTATTATTGTCATACAGCTTTTGAAATTACAAGTAATCAATTAGGAGCACAAGCTACTGTTTGTGGAGGCGGTAGATATGATGGACTTGTTGAACAACTTGGAGGTCCACCCACTCCTTCTATTGGCTGGGCTATAGGAATTGAGCGGTTGTTGATTCTTTTAGGTGAGGACTTTGATCAAAATCTTTCACCTGATGTTTATCTGGTTAACCGAGGAGAAAAAGCCGAGATAGAAGCACTTTGTTTAGCCAGGTATCTAAGATTAGAAAGATTTGTTGTTGAACTGGATAACTCTGGCTCTACGTTTTCCAAGCAATTTAAAAGAGCAAGTCGCTCTTGTGCATCTTGGGCAATTGTGATTGGCGATGAAGAGTCTATTAATGGAGAAGTACGCATGAAAAGACTTAACTTGAAGAATGAGGATAGAAGTGAGATTTTAGTTAAAAGTTCGGAATTAAGTAGGATAATAGAGCTTATTAAATCATGACTTTACGACATAAGAGAGCATTTAATTAATCATGAATTTATATAAAATATCAGGACTATTATTTATAAGCATATTTTTATATTATTATTTATTTATAAGAAATAGAAGAAGTTTCTCGAAAAACAAACTAACTATCTATCAATGGATGAAAATGGGCCAAATAAATAGGAGAGAATTTGATCGGAAATACAAAATATATGTAATGGAGAGAAAGAAGATGTTAATTTCAAAAATAAGACGAGAGTATCTTAACCATATTCAATCTAAGACTAAATAAGAAATGTCTAAAGCAGAATGGCCCCCTGTAAAAGCATGGACAAGCGTTAAACTTATTAAATCTAATAGATACTTCGTGGCAATCAACTATGGAATTGATAATGAAATCTATTGGGTCAATTTGGTTTCTGTTCTTGATGGCAATATATGCTTCAGAGTAAACTTTGATCAATTAAATAATAGTTCTATTTGGATTGAAGGTTGGGTGGAATTAGCTGACGTCGAAGTTGATCATGATGATTTTCTGAATTTAGATTCAGATCTGGATGGTTTTACTGATATTGCTTGTTTGCACCCTTCAAAAGACTCAGGTCTTTCAATTGGATCAAGCCTCAATGATGTAAGGCGATGGTTCCCTCTTTAAGCCCCCTCTTGTTGTATTTGTACCTATTTCCAAATTTTACACTTACTTTTACAAGCTATGTGCGCTACTAAAGGGATAATCATATTGTTTTCAATGCCTTCTAACCAATGGCTATACGAAGAAGATGCTAGTAAGCATTTGGGTGTAACCCAGGAAACTTTACGTCACTGGAGAGAAGTAGGTTATTTAAAACCTGGGACACATTGGAGAAGTGCACCTAATTCAAATTTTTTACCTTGGAAGCCTAAAGTGATCTATCACCTTAATTGGTGTAAGGAGATCATTCAGTATTGGCGAGATAAAGATGCACCCCTGTCTGATTTGGCAGCCTAAAATAAGGGAATATATTTAAAGATTTAATTTATTGATTATTTAGATAATTTATACAAAAAATTGGTATTTTCTTTATAACCACGTATAAATTTAAATAATTTTATTTTGATATTTATTTAATATAATGAGTAACTATAAAACTTTTTAATTGTTGCATTTCACTTGATACTCAGAGTATTTAAATTAATTATAAATAATTTGAAATTGGTTTAATAATTTAGGCTGGAAAATTTTCAGGTAAATTTGGTATAAATCTTTTGAAATAGGTTATTAAAAACCATAAGATCAAAATATTGCCTAACATGGCAAGTCCAAACCTAACTCTCATATCTTTAACTAAAGGGAGAAGCACCTCCCACAATTTTAAAAACATTTTTCATTTGGGATAGTCATTTTATATATTAGACCATTTAAAAATTTGAGATAATTTGATTTTATTTGCTGACCAAGTCTTGTGAGAAATTTGATGAAGTAATGTTTTCATCACTGCTAGAAAGCTAATGGATAAAGGATTCCTAGCGCTTTATAGAGATTTTCAGTCGATCTGAGCAAATTGTGGGGGCATGAAAAGACTTACACAATGTAAAAGGTATTTGAATTACCCACTTTACGTTCTCATTTTTCGTTAGTGTCACTGCGCATTCCCGTCTTATTGCACTCTAATAATGCAGACCTATGGTAATCCAGACGTCACCTACGGGTGGTGGGCTGGAAATTCTGGGGTCACCAACCGCTCAGGGAAATTCATTGCAGCTCATGCCGCTCATACCGGTCTGATTGCTTTCTGGGCTGGTGCCTTCACTCTTTTTGAATTAGCTCGTTTTGACCCTTCCTTGCCTATGGGTCATCAACCTTTAATAGCTCTCCCTCATTTAGCTACTCTTGGTATTGGCTTTGATGAGACTGGAACATTTGTAGGTGGAACAGCTGTTACATCAATAGCAATTGTTCATTTGATCCTTTCCATGGTTTATGGAGCTGGTGGACTATTGCACTCTCTCTTCTTTCCTGGAGATATGCAGGATTCCGAAGTAGCTCAGGCCCGTAAATTCAAGCTTGAGTGGGACAACCCAGATAATCAGACTTTCATTTTGGGACATCACCTTATCTTTTTAGGTGTTGCCAACATCCAGTTTGTTGAATGGGCAAGAATTCATGGAATATGGGATGCAGCAGCAGGCTCTATTCGTCAGGTTGAATACAATCTGAACCTTTCTCATATTTGGAATCACCAATTTGATTTCCTTTCAATAAACAATTTGGAAGATGTTATGGGAGGGCATGCCTTCTTGGCATTCTTTATGATTACTGGTGGTGCTTTTCACATAGCCACAAAACAAGTTGGTAAATATACCAAATTTAAAGGTTCCGGATTGCTTTCAGCAGAAGCTGTACTCTCATGGTCTCTTGCTGGTATTGGCTGGATGGCTATAGTTGCAGCTTTCTGGTGTGCAACAAATACAACAGTTTACCCAGTTGACTTCTTTGGGGAAGTCTTAGATCTTAAGTTTGGTATTTCCCCTTATTGGGTAGATACTGTAGACCTAGCAGATGGTGCTCACACATCCAGAGCATGGCTCACAAATGTCCATTACTATCTTGGATTCTTCTACATTCAAGGACACCTATGGCATGCACTTCGTGCAATGGGCTTTGACTTCAAACGTGTAGCAGGTGCTGTTAGCAATGTAGGCACTGCAGCTGTTACTTTGAATGATTGATATTTTTCCTGATTTCATTGGTGTATTTATCAATTGAATTGGTTTAAATATAAAAAAGGCTCTCCTTTATTGGTGAGCCTTTTTTATTATTTGATTAACTATTAAAGTTCTTGTGATTTTGAAAGTGATCTTTTTTAAGACAATTATTAGACCAAGTTAATATCATGGGGTTTAATCTTCTATTAGAAAATCAGTTTTTTTCTGACTCTCTTATTTCTTTTACGATAGCGTTTGGCTCTCTTTTTATATTTACAGTACTTTTGATAGTAGGTAGAAGATTTGATTCAGCATTGAAACTAGAGAGAATAGGAATTCCTATCTCCATATTATTTGGAACATTTGCACTTTTAATAGGACCTCATGGACCTACTCCTTTATTGCCAGAAAGAATTACAGATGTTTGGGTGAAGCTCCCTACGCCTTTGCTTGCATTGGTCTTCGCAACCTTAATGTTAGGAAGACCCCTCCCTAGAGGGAAGGGATTGTGGAATCCAGTTGCTTCACAAGCTTTATTAGGACTTTTATTAGGTTTCGGACAATATTTAATAGGAGGAATGGCCTTATTGTTTTTCCTTATACCTTATTTAGACGTTGATCCTTTAATGGGCTGTTTAATTGAGGTTGGATTTGAAGGAGGTCATGGCGCCGCTTTTGTAATGGGTGAGACCTTTGAGAAATTTGGATTTCACCAAGGCCTTGATTTGGGCTTAGCGATGGCAACTGTTGGACTTTTGGCTTCGACTTTATTAGGGAGTGGATTGATTGTTATAGGTAGATCTTTGGGTTGGACAACATTTAATGAACTTAATTCTGAAAGTGACCTTTCATTAGAAGTAAAAGAGACATTTGGGCAACAAATAAGGCAGTTAATAATTAACCTTGGCTTTGCTGGATTGGCTATTCTTTTTGGATTGAGCATGCTTCTTCTCCTGAAATTCTTTAGCGGGTCTATAGGAGGGATTTTTGCAGAAGTATTCTCTGTATTCCCTGTTTTCCCTTTGGCTTTATTGGGATCACTCTTAATAAGATTTATTTTAGAGAAGCTTGATAAAGCCAAATTTGTATCTGAAATATTGCAAAGAGAAATTGGGGTCCTTTCTACTGACCTTCTTATTACAACAGCAATGGCAGGCCTTGACTTGCCTCTGTTGTTAAAGGATTGGATCCCTTTATTAGTCTTGGCTTTAAGTGGATTGCTTTGGAATATTTTCGGTATGTTTGTATTTTCAAAAGTCTTATTTAATCAGAAATGGTTTGAGAGATCAATAATTGAATTTGGAAATGCAACAGGCGTTGCAGCAAGCGGTATTTTACTTCTTCGTCTTGCTGACCCTAGAGATAAGACTAATACGCTTCCAATATTCTCTATCAAACAGCTATTTCTTCAGCCTTTACTGTCAGGAGGATTGATAACGGTTTTAGCACCTTTGGCAATCATCAAATTTGGCTTAATAGGATGGACAGAAGTTTGTGGGATCCTTACGATATCACTGATTGTCTTGGCATTATCACTACAAAATGGAATAGATAAAAGAGAATTTAAAAACTAAAGTCTAATAGGATTAAATTTATAGTAAGTTTTTAGTATTAATCCAATGGAGAATAATGAGAGGTGAAAATTATAAGGAGGTTCCTCATCAGGAATCTAGAGAAAAATGGTTTAAAAGCCACCTTTTATCAAGGGAGATTGAACTTAAAGAGCTTTATGAAATGCCTCAAGAAGATTTAGATCTAATAATGGCTGAAACCGCAGAGTTGAGAAGTGATTTAGGTAATAGGGAAAGGAACATCGGTAAATTTTGTACAGCAGGATATTTCCTAGAACTGGCTAGAATTATAGATAAGAGAAGACTTGAAAGTTAGCTCCATAATTTAATTGTTGATAGGATTTTGTCTGGTTAGAACATCTGGGAAGAAGATTGGCTGATCATGCTTCGTCCAGAAAATATTTTTTTTCATTAAAATTGAGAATAGATCATGATTTAAATAATAATTCAACCAATCTTTTAGAAATGATAAATCGTTATTACAGTCAAAACTTCTTGGGTCTATTGATCGGTATTGCCTAACAAAAGGCCATATGGCCCAATCCGCAACACTTTCTTTATTCCCTATTAGCCAAGGCCTCTTGGATCTGTTGGGAAAACAACTTAGCTTATCATTCCACTTCTTAAGAATAATGTTTAGCTTAAGATGATGTTCATTTACATTTATATTGTTGTATCTACTAGGATATTTATATCTATCTAAATGATATTTAAAAGAATTATCATTCTCATTAATTATCTTCTCAATAGAGCTATCTTTAAGATTAAAATTGAAATCTGGGTTTAGCATTTGATTGCAATTTTTAATTGCCCATTGAATAATATTTAAACTTTCATCAATCACCTTACCTTCTTTTGTTATTAGCACTGGCACAGTGGATTTTTTTGAGACCATAGTTAGTTCCTGAGGTTTATCTTTAAGACTTACTTCCCTTAGAATTACTTGCTTGCCACAATTTAATATTGCCCATCTTGCTCTAATTGCATATGGACATCTTCTGAATGAATATAAAGTATCGATACTCATTCTTCTTTAACAGTAAATGAATGCTTCTCTTTTAGGTTCTATTCTAATTAATATTCGTTTGACTTTGAGGAAGTTCCAATTATAGTTAAATAAATATATGGACTATTGACTGAACTTAGAAGCTTTCTTTAGGGCCTTTCTTATTTGCAATATTCATGTCGGGACATGTTTTCTTAATCAGGAAAGGGAGCTTCTTTATGATTGGCAAGTGTGGAGATGTTACAAGACAAATGAAGAAATTACGACCAGATGAAGTTTTATCCACTCTTGAAATCGAAGAACCAGAGGCTTTTGAGGCTAGGCTTTTGAGAAGGTACCAAAATGTCAGGCTGCCAGAATCCGGATATTTTCAGTTATCCGAAAAACAGCTTAAGGATTGCAAAAGACAGTTTGGAGTTAAAAGCAAAATACCAAAAAGGTTGAGTGAGGAATTTTCTATAGCTTTTACTTGCTCAGTTCTCTTTTTTATCCTTGCTGGAGCTTTATTTTTAAAGACAACTCTTTCTCCTAGCCTAGAGCTTGCTTTCGCGTTTGCGTTTTCTGCACTCCCAATGTGGCTTTTATTCTTCCTTGGTAACTTTGGGGGTTACTATGTCGGCGATCTGAAACTGTTTTCTTCTTGGCTAAATAGATTAAGAGCTCTAAGCTTGGCTTTGATTTTGTCAGCATTATCTTATTTGTTATTTATCAAGACAATTATCTGATTCATACTATTAATAACAACTATTAACATAGGCTTGCATATATACTTAAGAATATGAGTATTGATATAACCACTAATAAGAGAGAATTTTTAATCTAAATGAATTACACTTCTTATCTTAGGTTGTTTGAACCTATACAAGATCAACTTTCCGGAGTCTATTCAACAGCAACTCTCATAATTAGCATCCTTCTGATTTTATGGGTGTTAAACTTTGTAGTTGGCTTGATAATGAAAATATTCTCATTGGGCAAGACAATTGGAGGCTTTTACCGTGGCTTCCTTCATAGATATGTTCGTATATTTATATATAGTTTTTTAAACCTTTTCCCAAAAAAGAAAGTGAGTTAAAAATCCTTATTTATAGATTTTAAATCTCAAGATTGCAGTTGACCGAAATCTCGAAAGGAATACAGGTATTGGGAAGTTCCAAAATTCGAGAAACAATTAAACCTATATCATCTGGTTGAGTCATTTGTTTCTTCTCTATGCTTTTTACATTTCTCGCCATTTTAGTATTCACCCATCCTGGACATATTGTAGTGACTCTAATCCCATCACCCCATCCTTCATTCCTTATTGTTTGAGATAGCCCCATCAATGCAAACTTTGAGGCTGTATAACCAGCAAGCTTTCCTTTTGATCTTTTTCCACTCATTGATATAAGGATTATTATTCTTGAATTATTGTTTTGTTTTAAATATTTCCATGATTCTCTTGTGAGGATCCATGGACCCATTAAGTTAACCCTCCATAGATCCTCAATTTCTTTCTCTCTATTGTCTTCATAATTTAATCCAACATTACTAAATATTCCTGCACAGTGGATTAAGGTATCTATTTTATTAAAGATAGTTTTTGTGTTATTTACAAATGAAATAGCACTTTTTTGGTCTTTGGCATCATACTTATTTACTATAATCTTTTTATCTTTGTTAAAATTAGGATCTAGAATTGAACCTTTGATATCTTCAGGATTCCTTATACCAATACTTATATTATGCCCATCTTCTAATGCTTTTTCGGCAATACTTCTTCCAATGCCTCTAGAAGCTCCAGTAATTATTATATTTCTTAAATTTTCAGACACTTGGTTTTAGGAATTTCCATAATAGTTTTATTTCCCGCCCTTTCATTTCAATTAGTCCCCATTTAACATTTATAGGTGCTTTTTTGAACATTATCCACATAGCTCTGACAAGTTCTTTTAGTGTTAATGTATTAGTCAAGAACCTATACCATTGATTATTAGATAAACCAAAGAAACTTTTAAAGAAATATCTTAATTGGCTTTCTTTAAATCTCATTAACTTTTCCAACCCAAATTGATATAATGCTTGTTTTCTTCTTAGTTCTCTAGGCCAAAGTGATTGCCAACCTTTACGTGCTATTTCATGCGGAGTATTTGTATCGTTTTTGATTTCTTTAGCTAATACTTTGGCTAAGGAAGGTGCTCTTCTAAGTAGTCCACCAACTAGATATCCAGAAGCCGGATGAACCATCCCTGCAGAACCTCCAAAACCTAATATTGCTTGATTTAAATTTGGTATTGGTATATTCATTGGTAGAAATACACCATGCTCTTCATGATCTATTTTTGTGATCTCTATATTCCTCTTCTTAAGTCTTAATTTCAGCCTTGCTTTAAGGGTTTCTAATTCTACTGGAGGAGCAAGCCCTAGAGATGTTTCTTCAAGAAAATATTTTCCATTCCCCATATCCATTGCATATAAGAATGTTGGAGGTTCTTTTTTTTCAATCTGACTTAGATGATTGCTTCTATAATCCATTAAGACGAATTGATCTTTCTCTACTGGCGGTTCACTGAATTCACCTACTATTCCATAACATGTTTGTACTGCTATGTCACCATTGTTTGGAATATCAATAAATACAGGGTTGTAGCCTGTTGCGTCTATAATTAGCCTTGCTACCAATTCCTCTTCCTGTGTTGTTATAACAGTACTATTTATAGAATTAATCTTGAAATCATAAGCTTTACCTCTATACCATTCGACAGAAGCTTCCTTGCACTGATTTAACCAGTGTTCTTGCAGCTTTTTTTTATCAAACAGTCCGTAATCACGATTATGATTAGTTGCAAGATTGAGAGGGGAGTTTTCATCTGTTGAGCCTTCGCCTAAATAGCTGACTGTATTAGACCATCGATGCTTTAGTAATTTTTCAAAACCTAGTTCGTCAACCTCTTCTCCCCAGATGCCATAAGTATAGGGCCATGGTTCTGATGGCTCATTTAAAGAGAGCACTCCTACGTGAAGCTTTTCTTGCCCAAGTGCTGCGGCAATTGATAGGGCACCAGGCCCAGCTCCAATTACCAATACATCTAAAGGTTCTTTGCTAATCATGCTTATGCCAGCAGCATGCTCTGAAATTGCATGTTGTCTAAATTAAAAAAGTTATTTTTCACCCTAGACACTTTAGAGACCTCCAAGTCTTTTGTAAGTCGACAATAGCTTGATTAAGTCTGAACAATGAAGGGAATAAGAAATTTATTTACTAGATGTAGCTATTATCTTGTTAAGAATTTAGAAAACAACTTTTGAGTAGAAACTTTTCTTTTAGGATATGATTTTATTATTAACTATAAGCTATTAGTATATTACTTTAAATAAAATCTCATTCCTAAACTTACATTTTTTAATGAATTCTCATATTAGCAAAAGAATACTTATCACAGGAGGTACTTCCGGTATAGGATATCAAGCTGTACTTAAATTTATTGAAGCTAAACATAATCTCATTATTCCATGTAGGAATAATTCTAGTCTTAACTTTCTCTTGAACTCTTTGAAAAAGGATAACATTTCAATTGATTTAATTGAGAGTAAAGTGGAATTCCCAATAGTTGATTTGGCTGACTTATCAAGTATAGAGACATTTTCGTCCAAATATATCGCAGGAAATAAAGCAATTGATACCTTAATACTTAATGCTGGAATCCAGTATACTGGAGCTAAATCGATAAGAAGATCTAACCAAGGATTAGAGTTGACTATTGCTATTAATCATATTGCTCATCAATATTTATCACAAAGGATGATTCCATTACTCATAAAATCTAAAACCCCTCGAGTAGTTGTAACCTCTTCAGAAGTTCATGACCCTGATTCTCCTGGAGGGAAGGTTGGAGCAAAAGCTGGTCTGGGTAATCTGGATGGAATGGAAAGGTCCAATGAATTTGAGATGATAGATGGATCATCATCTTTTAATCCAGATAAAGCCTATAAAGATAGTAAGCTATGTAATATTCTTTTTGCTAAAGAATTATATTATAGATTGTCAATTAAGCATACAAAAATACCTGTTTTATGCTGGGCCCCAGGTTTAGTTATTCCACGGAGTAAAGAAGGCTTTTTTAGGTATAGTAGAAAATATAATGAAATAGGGCAAATTATATTTGCTTTTATTGCTAGAGACTTATTACGAATTACAGAGACTCCGATGAAAGCTGGACAAATACTCAATGAATTAGCAACATCAGAAAAATATCAAAAAAATATATTTCTCTATCTATCTAATAATATCCAAAGACCAGGTAAAATGGAATTAAATGAAAAAGCTTTTAGTGAAGAGGCCACAGATACTTTTAAATCAAAAAAACTATGGGATTTAACAAATAGTGTTATTGGAAGTTTTGTGGCTTTAGATCCTTTATAGAATTCTATAAAATATATTCTTAATTTTATTTTGACATATGTATAGTTTGAGTAGGGAAAGCAAATTCAATCCCTTCATTTTCAAATAATCTCATGATTTCTAGGTTTATTTGTTGTTGAGCATTCATTGCTGATAGATAGTCATTAGTCGGTATGAAGTAAACTAATTCAAAGTCAAGACTACTTTCGCCAAAACCTGTAAAATGGCATCTATCAAATATAGCATTAGTTGTATTATCAATAATATTACGAATTAGCTCTGGTATTGATTTCATTTTTGAGTACTTAGTATCATATACAACTCCAATTTTGTGGACTAACCTTCTTCTTTCCATTTCTGCATAGTTAGAGATAACACCATTGGTTAAACTACTATTGCTCATGACAATTATCTCTCCATTAATACTTCTCATTCTTGTAGATCTAACCCCTACTCTTTCTACTTTCGCTAAAACACCATCTATATGAATGAATTGACCACTTTGAAATGGCTTATCAAGAAGAATTGTTATATATTCGAAAAATTCTTGAACAGGTTCTTTAAGTGCTAGACCTGCACCAATACCACCAGCACTTAGAAGAGCCCATATTGCAGCCATTTGAACCCCCATGTTATTCAGATAAAAGACAACGCCAATACACCAAATAATTGCTCTGACCATTGGGGTTAGAGATTTAAGCATTGTACTTACAGCAGAATCGTTTATTTTTAGAGCCCAACTGTTTAGCAATTTAAGTAATACTCTGTTGAATAATCTAACTATTAGGATGAGTAATATTAGCTTGAAAGCACCTGTTATTCCTTCATTAAGTCCATAAACAGTTCTTTGAATAGCTAACACCTTCCATGCAGCAAAAGCACTTATAGATAAACCCAAGGGTTTAATTGTTTCTAGCAAAACTTGAAGTATATAATCATCTGTCTTGCTTTTTGTTCGCAAAGTTATTCTCTTGAAAATGCTCTTTAAAAATCTCGAACCTATAAGTGTAAAGATGTAACCGATTATAAAAACACATACTGAGCTAATTAGTCTCGTGTACATTTTTAACAAATAAAGTTTCTATTTTGATTATGACATCAGTAAGCTGCTTTTGCTAATGATTTTTTAAAACAATTATCTAGCTTAGATTTATTAGTTTCAAAAAATATCTCATTTAGCTATATTTCCCTCTTTATCACCGCACTTATCCTCTTGAACTCTTTATGATTAGCTGTCTTGCACATTTCAAATATTGCCATCTCAGTAGAAGTAATTGTTATGCCTAAACTTCTTAATCTTTCTATTGCAATATTATGATCAAACTCTTTTCTGCTTCCAGATGCATCAGCTACAACATGAACATTAATGCCCTTTGAATTTAGCATTATAGCACTTTGAAAAATGCATACATGTGTTTCAACTCCACATAGTAATAGATTTATGATTTTATTTTCTTTTAATTCTCTTATAAGTTCATCAGATTGGGTGCAGGAAAATCCCATTTTGGAATACTTTCTAAACTTATCTACACCTAGAACTTCTGAAACTGTCTTTCCTAACTTATCGGGATTTTGCTCTGTAATAAATATCTCTAAATCAATAATTTTAAATATATCAATTAGTCTATTTATGTTAAAGAGTACCTTATCTTTATTATTTACGCCTTGTATTAGCTTCTCCTGGAAATCAATTAAGACTAAAGCTGTTTTATTGGAGTCTAGTAATTTGGAACTCATTTGATTTAGCTCTTTTGCAGAAAGCCTTTTTAAGCTAGCCATTTTTTACATATAATGTGTGATCAAATTTTGTAAGTTATATATAAATGCAGGGCATTTATATATTCAAATTGCCAAGACTAGATCATATTTAGATAATAAGGGATTTACTGCGCTCGCATTAGCTGTTATTATTGAGAATATCTAAAGTGTAGATGTGAAAACTGATCTTGGTTATTCATCTTTATCTTCACCCTTAGAACTAGGGCTGCATAAAACTGGCCGCCGATTGACTCCTCAAAGGAAAAAGGTACTTGATTTGTTTCAAAGAATAGGTAGTGGCAATCATTTAAGCGCCGAAGAAGTACATGGGCATTTGCTTCAAATTAAGTCACGAGTTTCACTGGCCACTATTTATAGAACGCTTAGATTATTAGTAAGGATGGGTTTTTTACATGAACTTGAATTGAGTGAAGGTGGACATAGGTTTGAACTCTTAAGCAAAGACCATCCTGATCACCACCACTTGGTTTGCATAAATTGTGGGAGAACAGAAGAATTTGAAAGTGAAGAAGTCGTTTTTGCGGGTCGCAAAGCTTCTGAGTCCAAAGGATTCAAGTTGATCGAATCAACCTTAAATGTAAGAGGCCTTTGCCCCCAATGCATATGAGCCAGCCTGAACATCAATTATGTTAGTGCCCCGCCACAGCTTGACCCATTGCCTGCGGTGCAACCAAAGCAGTGATCCCCAACTTTAATTTCTTGTTCTTTTGAATTAATAGTGCCTTTAGAGAGACCCTTAAGAGTATTAGGGCTAAACTGACTCTTTATACCTAGCTGTTGGTTGAAATCACAATCATATAAATTACCTTTCCAATCAACACTTATTGTACTCTTACACATAACAGATTTTAAATTTGCTTCATTGTGATTTTCTTTTAAAAGCGATTTATAACTTTCAAGTTTACCCTCTTTCTCTAAAGCCAAGGAGAATCTATTAATAGGCATATTTGCCAAAACAAGTAGTTTACTAAACTCTATACTGTACCTTCTTTTTAGCTCATCTCTATATCTTTTTTCAAGATCAACTTGTGAAGGAGGAAGTATTGGACCTATGGGATTGTATACAAGATCTAAAGTTAATCTATCTTTCTGTTTGCCATAGCCCAATCTGTTTAACATTTGCAAGGCATATATGCTTTTCTGAAATACATTTTTACCTCTTTGAGCATCTACATTTGATTCTTCATAACATGGTAATGAAGCTATTATAGAGACATTATTTTCAGCAAGGGTTTGGGCAGTATTTTCATGTCCAGACTCTAAAAGAATTGTAAGGTTACATCTATCAATTATCTTTATATCTAAACCAGATACTTTTTGTATTAAATCTATAAAAAGTGGGTGCATTTCAGGAGCACCACCTGTTATATCTAAGACCTTAATATTGTAAAGCCTAATAACTTCCGGTATTAACGAAATATTGTATTCATCCATCATCTCTGTTCTCAAAGGGCTTGCATTAACATGACAGTGAAGACATGCTTGATTACATTTATAACCTAGATTTACCTGTAGTGTTTCAAGTGTATCTCTTTGAATTTTAGGAAAATTCATCTTTAAACTTATACCTATTATAGTTTAACCTATCCATTTATAAAAGACTATCTTTAGGAGTGTGTTTTCCCGTTCTTGCTTGGCTAAATTTTATAAACCACTCTTTGTATTCATCAGGGCCATTACTCATGACTAAGTTGAATTTTAAATCATCAGCAGAATCTGTAATTCCTTCGAAACCACTTTTATTTACAGATGGTCTGTCTACTTCACCAGAACTACTATCAACAAATATGATTTGGTTGTTCTTCTGATACTCTTCTCCTAATCTTTGAATAAGAGTTAAAAACCCTCTATCACTTCCTCCTCTTAACCATGATTTTGTATTAATATCTTTTGTTGATGTAATAGTGTCACCTACTCCTATTAATGTTGGCATTTCATCATTCCCGATATTTTTCTTGCAAAGCTCTATCAGACCTTCAATACTTTTAGGTGCTTCCCTTACATTGAAATTCATTCCTAAGGGGCTTTTACCTGTTTTTGAAAATATATATTTATTGATAAGTACTAACAATCCAGCTTCTTTTAAAGCTCCATTTATAATTAACTGTATGTCAGTTGAACCTATGTCTTGCTTTGTTGCGAACTTTATAATTTCCCTTCCATTCTTTGAACCTAAATTGGGAGAGATGTGTAAATAGAATGACCTTTTTAACCCTGCATTCTTTGAAATAATTATTATCTTATCCATAACAGTTTGCATTATTTCTTGTAATCTAATCTTTTTGGTTATATCTTGTTCAAAAAACTTAAAAAGATTATTTAAATTAATTGCAGGTGAAAATCTTGTATCACAAATTGCTATTTCAACTTGTCTTTCAATTTCCTTTTCTTCTATGTCTGGCATAAAAGTAAGCAATTCTTCTTTTAATAAACTTCTCATCTTAACTGGAACACCCTTAAGGAATAATTCCTCTCTTTCGTCTAACCCAAGTAATTCTATATTTCCAAATCTATCTTGATATTCTATTCCACATGCGGCAAGACCAGGCAAATATAGACCATTTTCCCTTGGGATCCTTTTGGATTGTAATGATCTTTCTACTATTCTATTCACTCCTCTTCTTCCCTCGTGTTCACCGCATGTTAGAACAGAAAAAGAATTACCGAGTTTTGAGGCTGCTTTTACATAATCTCCATTAATCTCTCTTTTAAGGGGATTCTCTACTAGTGGTATACAAACTCCATCTATATCTTGAACAATTAAGAGCCTTTCACAATTTAAAATTTTATTTATTAAATTAATATTATTAGCACCTACCATCGATTTTCGATTAAAAATATACTTGCCTTACCATTTTAACACTCATCGCATTCTATCACTGATAATTATAATTTTTCCTGTATAAATTATAATCACTATAGACCAAATCAAACAGCACCCTATAATCAAATAGATAATAATTTATTTTAACCCTGAATTCTATTGTCTCCACTTCCGATGAAAAATAATTTTTTTGAAAAATCATATGATAAGCAATCTATTGAATTAAGGCTTAAGCAACTTAATTCTGGGAAAGTAGGTTTTTATAGTGTTGGGTTATACCCAGCATCCTTGGCCTATAACTGTGCAATGCAAACAAATCAGAATAACCTTCTTCTGGCACCTAGGCCTGGAAGGGATTTGCTTGGAGCATTTTCTTCTGAATTAAAGGAAACACTTGATAGTCATTTTGTTCAAAAGATGGAAAAAATGGCTTGTCATTTTGAAGGCTCAAGAAAAATAACGTATACATTAAAAGATCTATTGTTAAATTGCGAATTGGTTGTTTTAAGTTCTAATAGTAAACATATTGAGAATGATTTAAAAGAAGCATGTTCTCTTAGGGAAGAGCTAAATAGAGAGTCAGTTTTGATAGCCTGCCTGGTTGGTTCTTTTACTTACGATAAGAATAGCAAGTCACCTACTCTTTTATGTCAACAATATATTAATCTAGCTTTTTTCTCTGGTTTTCATAGACATGGAGCATTGCGGAATCCTTTGGATAGTTTTACCGCAAACTTTTGCCATCCAGACCCTTTAAATGCTCTATTGGGCGCCAGATTATTAGATACTTTATCACCTAATATTCAAGTTTCTGCGGGAGTGCATAATGTTGAAGGTCAATATATAAAAGCTTCAAAGAATATTTCATCTATATTTGCTGGATTTGGCCATACATTCCATAGTAATAACCCAGGATTATTGCCAACGCTACTGACTTTGCTATTACATCAATGCTTAGATCAAGCCGCTATTGTCTCTATGAGTAGGTCGGATCGAGACGAAATATATTCTAAAAACAGACTTCCACTTACAGAGATTGGATATGGAGTTCAGATGATAGAAGCTGCCCTTTCTAGAGAAGGAACTATGCATAAGGTAAGAGATCATACCTTTAGTCAATTGACAGCAATGATTGCAGATGTAAAAGGCAGTATGATGTTGCCAATATCAGGCAAGCCAACAAGAAATTTTCAAGTTGGTCAAATACTTGCGCGTAAAATGAAAGAGTATGAGCGTTGCCCAATTAGCCTTGATGAACTTATCAATTGGTGTGAATTAGAGAATTTGTCACTTGGAGCATTGGAAGGGATAAATTCACTTAAATACTGGCCAGAGATTATTAAGAAGTATTCAATATCTTATCAAGATTCATCAATGATAAATCTGCTTTATATGGCAATATTTTCAACTGAGATTATAAAGGATAAGATATATAATATAATGACAAATAGCAGAGAGCTCACAAAATTCTGCCAAGAATCTGTGAGGCCTATTACTTCTTTAAGATTAAACAATGTTTTGTCAAGGTTTAATGATAGGGAAGTGGTTGATTTTATTTCTGAAATTGTGCTTCATAAAAGATTTGATTCTATGAGCCTTGATGGCTTAATTAAAAACACTAAAGATAAAGAAGCCTCTTCTGAAGATTATTCATATAATGAATTTAGGAATATTTTCTATAATCTTGTAAAATGACTTTTATTAGAAATTATTCAGTATACGAATATACTCCTGTTGTTGTATCTAGTTTTTCTTAGACACTAATCTTTTGACTATAGATATTGATCATCTACGAAGAATAGCATTTACTTTTGTAAATGTTGATTGTAATCTTGATATTAAAGAAATAACTAATGGTTTGATTAACAAGACTTATTTAGTGTCTCAATCAGGGGAATCGGAGTTTAGCTCTTTTATACTTCAACGGGTTAACCAAAGAATATTTTCAAGACCATTAGATGTTATTTCTAATTATTTAATTATAGAGGAATCTATACTATTAAACACTATTGAGAAAAAAGCGGAAGTCAAATGTCCTTTGGTTCTACCTAAGTTGCTTTTAAATTATCAAACAAATAATAAATACCTGAAGAAAGATAATTGTTTTTGGAGAGCATTTGAATATGTCCCATCTTCAATTAGCTTCAATAATGTTAACAACTCTACTCAAGTCTCCCAGTGTTTAGAATCCTTATGGCAATTTCATTGTCTTACATCTAGTGTTAAGCTAGAAAACCTAAAAGTAGCTATACCTAATTTCCATGATACGCCCTATTATTTAAATCAATTTAATATTATATTAAAAAATTTCTTACTAGATAAAAAACTTACTTTTAAAACCAATAGGTCTTTATTAGATGTAATTAATTATGCAAAAGAAAATCACAATGAGGCTAATCTTATACAGAAATACTTCCCAAATGCTAAGCTTAAATTTGGTGTTACTCATGGCGACCCAAAATTTAATAATTTTCTTTTTAACACCAACACTTGTAATATAGTCTCATTGATAGATCTAGATACATGCCAGCCTGGTTATATTATATATGACCTCGCGGATTGCATTAGATCATTATGTAACCCAGCAGGAGAAGAATCTCATTCGATTGGTAAAGTTGAATTTAATTTAGACTTTTATTATCATGCTATTAATGCATATTTTATTCAAGATTCTCTATCTTCTTCTAGGCAAGATCTTATATGTCTTCCTTATGCAATTAGGACTATTACGTTTGAACTTGCAATTCGATTTTTAACTGATTACTTACAAGGAAATCCTTATTTTGATATTACTTATCCAAATCAGAACTTAAATAGGTCTGAAATTCAGTTTAATTTATTAGAGAGTATCAAGTCTAAATGGGCTAATATCATCATGATTACCAATGATTTAGCCAAGAAGCTATAAGCAATAAGACTACTTTAAATGTTCTAAAATCACTATTACATAAAATATTAGTTGCTTTCTTGCTTATTATTCTTTATATGTAAAAATCCTGTTTTTCAAAGTGGCAAAGGAATTAACTCATCGTGGAGATGATCTTAAGCAGCTTGGTTGGTCTCAGCAGGATGTTCTGCGATATATCGACCTTTGGGATTACCGTCAACGCTGGGGTGCTATTAACTTAGAGAGAGAGGACCGCAGGTTCTTAAGAAAAGCGGAGGCTGCTCTTCCTGAAATCAAAACTTATAAAACTAGTGTTAAAAAGCCAATAAGACAAAAATCATATTACTGCAGGTTGCTTTTTTTCCTTGATCAAATGAGGAGAGCAGAGGAATCTTTTCAAACTTCTTCTTCCTCTACTGGTTTATGGCCAATCGTTTTGGAGGAGGAATTAAGAGCTCTTGATTATTTTCAGCCTGTTTTGGGTTTACCAGACACTCTTAAGGCAAAACTCCTTATCCCTTTTAGAGAGGAACTCCTCTCTTCTCTCCAAACTAAATTTAAGGTTAATATTCAAAATTTCGAGTTTGACTTCAATGTTTCACTTGATGCCTACAATGCTTCAGAAAAGAAAAATTGGAAGCCTTTACGAGACGGTGTGGAAAAAGACTTAAATCTATATCCTGTAATATCTTCTGAAGTTATTTCAGAATGTCGATCTTTTATCAGAAAAGAGTTAGTGCAGATGATTAGAAAGACTTTTCCTTCTTTGGCGGAATTTGACAAACCAGATCCATCTGACGAATGGATTCCAGAATCGAATTCTTGAGCTAAAAGTAAATGTATATAAAATAAAAGTTCATTGACTTCACATCACTTCGAAACTCTTCAGTTACACGCTGGTCAGGAAGCTGATCCAGCAACCAATTCAAGAGCAGTTCCTATTTATCAGACAAGCTCATATGTTTTTAATGATGCAGAACATGGAGCTAATTTATTTGGCCTAAAAGAATTTGGAAATATTTATACCAGATTGATGAATCCTACAACTGACGTTTTTGAAAAAAGGATTGCAGCTCTTGAAGGAGGTGTGGCAGCACTAGCTACGGCCTCTGGCCAATCAGCTCAGTTTTTAGCTATAGCTAATTGTATGCAAGCTGGAGATAATTTTGTTTCTACTTCATTCCTCTATGGAGGCACATATAATCAATTTAAAGTGCAATTTCCTCGTTTAGGAATTAATGTTAAATTTGCAAGTGGTGATGAGATTGATAGCTTTGCTTCTCAAATAGATTCAAAAACCAAAGCCATTTATGTTGAATCTATGGGTAATCCTAGATTTAATATCCCGGATTTTGTTGCTCTTTCTGATTTAGCTAAGTCCAAAAACATACCTTTAATTGTTGATAATACCCTTGGTGGTGCAGGTGCCTTGATTAGACCATTTGATCATGGTGCAGATGTAATAGTTGAAAGCGCTACTAAGTGGATAGGGGGGCATGGAACAAGCCTAGGAGGCGTCATTGTTGATGGTGGGACATTTGATTGGGGCAATGGGAAATTCCCATTGATGTCTCAGCCAAGTGCTGCTTACCATGGTTTAATCCATTGGGAAGCATTTGGCTTTGGTAGTGATATTTGTAAAATGCTAGGGGTACCAGAAGAAAGAAATATAGCTTTTGCTTTAAGAGCCAGGCTCGAATGTTTAAGGGATTGGGGCCCTGCTTTAAGTCCTTTTAACTCTTTCTTATTGCTTCAAGGCTTAGAAACTCTGAGCTTACGAATAGAAAGACATTCTTCTAATGCAATGAATTTAGCTAAATGGCTAAATGACCACCCCAAGGTTTCAAGCGTTAATTTCCCTGGCTTGCCCTCTGATCCTTATCACCAAAGAGCAAAGCAATATCTTACTGGCAGAGGTATGGGATGCATGTTGATGTTCTCTTTAAAAGGAGGATATGATGATGCGGTTTTATTCATAAATTCATTAGAACTTGCAAGTCACCTTGCAAATGTTGGTGACGCAAAGACATTAGTAATTCATCCAGCATCTACAACTCATCAGCAACTTTCTCCAGAAGAACAAGAGTCTGCAGGGGTGACTCCTACAATGGTGAGGGTATCAGTCGGGTTAGAGCATATTGATGATATTAAGGAAGACTTTTCTAAAGCTCTAGATAAAATTTGATGATCATAGGAGATTTTTAATGGCTCTGATTTTGCCGCGTGGTTATCACAAAATCTCTGCTGTTGAGCGTAATCACATTTCTTGGATTGAGCCAGAGCTAGCGAAGAGACAAGATATAAGACCACTAAGGATTGGAATACTTAATATCATGCCTTTAGGAAAGCAATATGAATTTAATCTTCTTCACCCATTAGGCTTATCACCCTTACAAATTGAACCAATTTGGATTCGTTTAACTACACATAGTTATAAAACATGGGACTTACATCATTTATCAGAACATTATGTTGGATGGGATGAGGCAATGTCACCTTCGCCTTTAGATGGACTAATAATTACTGGTGCTCCAGTTGAACACCTCCCTTTTGAAGATGTTAAATATTGGCCGGAATTAGTTGAACTAATTAAAGAGGCTCGAATGAGATGTGCAAGTACATTAGGTCTATGTTGGGCAGGCTTTGCACTGGCCTATCTTGCTGGTGTTGATAAGAAAGTCTTTGACAGGAAGCTTTTTGGGGTGTATCCCATGAAGAGCCTTATACCTGCTCACCCAATAATGGGTACTCAAGACGATACTTTCTTTTGTCCACAAAGTAGACATGCAGGCTTGCCAGATGATGAAATGGAAAAAGCCCAAGAGAAAGGCTTATTGAGGTTGCTTTCCTATGGTGAAAAAGTTGGATATACAATTTTTGAAACCACTGATCAACGTCAGCTTATGCATTTAGGTCATCCTGAATATAATGTTGGGAGGTTAATTTCTGAGATGGAAAGAGATAAATTGAGAGGTGATGTTCCTCCTCCAGATAACTTCAATGCAAATAAACCCCA
This sequence comes from Prochlorococcus sp. MIT 0603, assembly GCF_000760215.1. NCBI lineage: Bacteria > Bacillati > Cyanobacteriota > Cyanophyceae > Synechococcales > Prochlorococcaceae > Prochlorococcus > Prochlorococcus sp. MIT 0603. The sequence continues at coordinate 352,034 of NZ_JNAW01000002.1, forward strand.
AACTCCATGGCGCTCACATCGTAATTTAATGTTTCAACAATGGCTTTGGTTCTGTTATCAAAGAGTAAGTCTAAATAATTAGACTGATTTACATCAATAATCTCGATTTTAAACTTGTCTAATATACCTTTAATATTAATCCATAGTTGGATTAGTACTAAAAACTCAAAAAAGCTAATTAATCAGTTATTAGATGAAATCCAATGGGAGCAAACTAAATTAAGAGTTTTTGGCAAGGAATATTTATCACCTCGTTTAACTTCCTTTTTAGGAACTAAAGGAATTACTTATAGTTATAGTGGAACAAAGCATATTGGTAAAGGATTTCCAGATTGGTTTACCCCATTGTTAAAGGATGTCCAAAATTATTGCAAGACAGAGTTTAATGGATGTTTACTTAATTTATATCGTGATGGTCAAGATTATATGGGCTGGCATGCTGATAATGAATATGAACTAGACAAATCAAAACCTATTGCATCTTTATCATTAGGAGCAAAAAGAGATTTTTTTTTGAAACATAAACATAGTCTAGAAAAACATTGTATAGAAATTAAAAATGGCGATCTTCTAATAATGAAAGTACCTTGCCAAGAAGAATGGATTCACTCAATTCCTAAAAGGATGAGAGTAAATCAGATAAGGATAAATTTAACGTTTAGAAAATATAGATTTACTAATTAAGTAATTAATTAGGTTTGATATTACATTGAAAAGTAAACCCTACTCTGATTCTGGCTCGGCTGCTAATTGGGCAGCGGCTGCTGCTGCTGCTGCTTTTTTCTTAGCGTCTGCTTCTGCTTGTATAGCGGCATCAGCAGCAGCTTTTTCAGCAGCTTTTTGCTCTTTCTCAAGTTGTATAGCTGCCGCTTTTGTTTTATTTAGCTTAAGAGTTTTACTATCTGCAAATTTTAAGGCTGTAATAAGAATAGGAACATGAGCAATTCCACCAGCTAAAACCAATGCTTGACTGTAAGCCATTTGCTTCATACATATAGCTAGTTAAAAGTATTACATTGATAAGTGCTGGATTTCGTGACCTAGTTGTAAATTGTTTTATTAATTTGTATCAAATGCAATAAAGGTCATATTTGCTTTATGTTTTAGGCTTTTATCTATGATCAATTATTATCCATGAGAAGGCTCCTGACCTCCTAATCTATCAAATAAATCAAGACTTTCTTTATTGAGTCCAATTACATCAACGTTTGATCCTCCAATACTAAGCTTTCTTATGATTTGATCTAAGGCTGCTACACCACTTTGATCCCAGATATGTGCTTTGCTCATATCTATAGTTATTTTTTGAGGATGGTTATGTGTGTCAAATCCTTGTAGGAAATATATTTTACTTACAAAAAACAACTGCCCAGTAACTTCATATACTATTTCATTTTCATTAATTATTTTAGAGGAAACTTTAATTACTTTGGCTACTTTCCTGCTAAATAGTATTCCTGCTAATGCAACTCCTGCTATCACTCCTAAAGCAAGATTATGAGGTGTAGTTAGCATTGTCACGGAAAAAGTCATCAGCATCACAGCAGAGTCACTTCTAGGTATTTTGGAAATATTTTTTAAACCTTTAGTGTCAGCAGTGCTTACTGCAATAGTTATCATTACTGCAACTAATGCAGCCATTGGGATTTGTTCAAGCCAAGGTTTGCATAATAAAATCATCGCCAGTAGACTTATTCCAGAAGAGAATGTTGATAGTCTAGATTTGCCTCCATTTTCTGTATTCATTACAGACTGACCTACTAGTGCACAACCTGCCATTCCTCCAAATAATGAAGAGATTATATTTGCAATCCCTTGCCCTCTAGCTTCTCTATTTTTATTTGAATTTGTATCCGTTATATCATCAAGAATATCCTGAGTTAGAAAAGTTTCCATCAACCCTACTAGTGATATTGCAAGGGCAGTTGGAAGGACAATCCCAAATGTTTCCAAGCTAAATGGTATTTTCCCATCTGTAATTGAACCAAATGGAATCTGAAAAGTTGGCAAACCTGTTGGCAATTGACCAAGGTCTTTAACAGTCGGTATATCTATATTAAAAGCTATAGTTATCATTGTTAGAATTAATATTGCAACCAATTGAGAGGGGATTAATCTGGTTATTCTTGGTAGGCCATATATAATAATTAATCCTATAATTACTAATATCCAAACTATCGGTATTTGCATCCCAACAGGAAGAATTTGATGGCCCTCTCCTTTTGTAATTGTCTCTCCATAATGAAAATTCAAACCTAACTGTGGAAGTTGCGCCTGAAAAATCAATAAAGCAAGCGCATTAACGAATCCACTGAGAACTCCAGTTGGGACAAAACGCATTTGGTACGCGAGTCGCAAATATCCCCAGAGAATTTGGAATACACCTGTTAATAGTCCTGCTGCAATTAGATAATAAAGGCCTAGACCATCACCTTTTGCATTCCCTATGGCTACAACGCCTGTCATTAGAAGTGCAGTTGAACCAGTAGCTGAGGTGATCATCCCTAATCGCCCTCCTACTAAGGCAATTGTTATGGATAGACAAAAAGCGCCGTAAAGACCAACTTGAGGATCTACTCCTGCTATTCCAGAAAAGGCAATTGCTTCTGGAATCATTGCAAATGCAACAACAAGACCCGATAGAATATCTCTCCTAGGGCTGGTAAACCATTCTTTATAAATAGTTGAATTTGTTTGACTTAACATCAATAGAATATTTCTTTTGAGACCGTATCTCAAAGTGGTGGCAAATTACCCTTTGGATCATATTTTGATTTTAATTGCTGTAGTTCAGGCAACCAATTTTTAAAGGCAAGATTGATTTCTTTCTTGTGCCAACTTAAATGAGGGTGTATTTGAGCTAAATGAACTCCAGGGAAAAAATCTTCAAGTTTTTCCCAACTCTCTTCAATCCATTGAAGACTCTTTTCTCTTCCAATAGGATCCTCGGCATCCCATGCCCCAGTTATCCAAGGTTTCCACATTGAATCTCTATAGATAAATGATGAGATATTATCTTGGTTTGCAAAAGTTTTTCCTCCTAACTGTTGAGCAGCAATATATGAACTTTTGTTTGGCCTATTATCCATCAACTTCTTAATAACTTCAATTACATCTTTTGCTTTATTCTTTAATGATGGCCCAAGTAATCCTAAAACCTCAGAATATTCCTTTGGACTATCCGATGTTTTTTCTATAGGTAGTTTAAAATTCTTTAATTCATTCATATTTGATACTGTATATCTAGAGAAATCATTTGACTTGGGCAATTTAATTAATAGTTCTTCGAACTCATCTGAACCATTGATTAGATCAACTTCATAAACCCCATAAGCTTTTATTCTATCACCCCAAACCCAGTGTAAGCTTATACTTCTTGGCCACTTTTCTGCTAGTTCAATTGTTTTTAATAATTGCATAGGTGTCAATGATGTTTCCCATAAGACTAGAGGCTTTAATTGATATGTTTTTAGTTTTAAACTTGTTACGATTGCAATAAATGGGGCTGCACCTAAAAGGGCTTTCCATTCTTTAATGTTATTATTAATAGATGAATTTGGTTTAGATAAATGAAATTCATTGCCATTACCCCAAAAGCCACTTATTTCTAAAATCTGATCAATCGCTAAACCATATCGTCTGCTTAAAGGGCTAATCCCACCTGTTAAAATATATCCAACACCGGTCATGCTAGATACTCCTATAGGGAAAGATCGACCAAATGTTGTTACTTCCTCAATGAGCTTTTTCATGCTCACACCAGCTTGAATTAGCAGTTCTTTCTTTTGATGATCAAAGTTAATTCCTTGAAAATTCTCTTTTAGGTCTAAAGTCCAATGCCCTTCTGCGGCACAACTGCTTGAAGTTCCTCCACTGCAAACCATTAGAGGCTTTGGTTTTAGCTGACCTGTTTGAATAAGCTTTAATAAATCAGGTTCAATATCTTGATAGATTCCAGCAATTTGAAGGTCTTGAGCTTGTGGATTAGGAAATATCTTTTTAATATTAGGCATGAATAAAATTGTTGTTATATGAGATTAATTAGCTTTCTTTTTAGATTTTTGGTCGTTCTCACGATATTGTTTTTAAAAAGGAAATAAGATTTTGATTACTGGGCTTTTAGATAAAATCGATGCCAATGTAGGAATACTCATTATTGGCCATGGGAGTAGAAATGTCTATGCATGCAATGAATTTGCGGAATTGGCTCAGTCTATAAAGTCTTTATTGCCTTCAATTCCGGTTGAATATGGATATTTAGAATTTTCTCGTCCAATTATTTCTGATGCCTTAGAAACGCTTAGACGACAATCAGTTAGGAAGGTCATTGCTATACCTGCAATGTTGTTTGCTGCTGGACATGCTAAAAACGACATACCTTCAGTTTTGAACGCTTATGCCGCAAAGACTGGAATAGAAATTCTATATGGAAGAGAGCTTGGTATTGATAATTCTATGATTAGTGCTGCTGGGCAAAGAATTAATCAGGCGATTAGTCCTATTGATGATTTCAATTTAAATGAGAGTCTTTTAGTTGTTGTTGGTAGAGGCTCATCAGATCCAGATGCAAACTCTAATGTTTCTAAGATCACAAGAATGCTTGTTGAATCTCTAGGATTCGCTTGGGGTGAAACCGTTTACTCAGGGGTTACGTTCCCTCTTGTGGAACCTGGGTTGCGTCATCTTGTGAAACTAGGTTTTAGAAGGATAGTTGTATTCCCCTATTTTCTCTTCTCAGGTGTTCTTGTAAGTAGAATCAGGAGATTTGTTGATTTGGTTGCTAAGGATTTTCCTGAGGTTGAATTTGTTCATGCAGGATATTTGGGAAATCATAAAAAAGTCAGAGAAACCTTTTTGGAAAGAATCAGTGAGGCTATTTCAGGTGATAGTGCAATGAACTGCTCTCTTTGCAAATACAGATCGAATTTGTTGGGCTTTGAAAATGATGTAGGGCTGCCTCAGTCAAGCCATCACCACCATGTAGAGGGTTTGCTTAATGGCTGTGATTTATGTGAGGGGGAATGTAGTGGGAAGTGTGAGTCTTTAGGTTTGAGCTTGTCTGATCAAAAGGATCATGTTCACTCTCATAGCAACTACCCTCATGCCAATCACCCCTTTGGCCCTGTCACGCTTCGCACGTTAAATCAAGACCAAATCTAAAAATAATATTTTATCTCGCTGGCTCAACAGTCTCTTTCTTGAGTAAGTCGCATTAGACTCGTTATATATAAGCAGGGCTTATCTTTATTGATTCATTGTTTTTCCCTAGTTTTCTCCACAGGTTTTGATAGGTTTTTCCACCGACTAGGCATGAAAACAGTATAAATACTTACTTTTGTGGAGTTTCTTATTGCTGTGATGCCGACTTTAGGATCTTGATAATTGTTGATTATAACCACAGGCTTTCTTAATGTTCCTCGAACTCCTTTTCAAGCAAATGAGTCTCACGATGTCTCGCTCGTTGGTATCAAATCTTTTGTTCCTTTGACGATTTGACCGATTATGTAGATATTGGTCTGGTAAAGATTTTTGGAATGCTCTCAGGATGGATCAAGCACAATTAAAGGCAATTGATACAAAAGCAAAGCAAAGCTTTCGTTCGGATCAATCTCTAATAAACCTTGATAATGATTTATTAAAAATAGAACAGGCTGGAGATATAGCTTCTTCAGTTAGCATTGAAACTGAGATTCCAGAAGTGCTCTATAGGGGCATGAAGCAATTTATTTCTACAAATTCTAAATGGGACCAATATCGATTAATGAGTTCAGCATTGGCAAACTTTCTTTTTCAAAATGGATGTGATGATAGAGCTATAACCGAGAGGTATCTTGACGACTTGTTTAATATGGCTGATTCTTAATTGCTTGCATACACGCTCTTCTGGTGATAGCCATCATTGTCAATGTAGGACTTTGCCAGGCAGAAGTTGGCCAACAGGCCCCATCAACAATTTGAACATTTTTGCATTTCCAAAGTCTATTCCATTTATCTAATACACTGTTATCTTCTTTACTGCCCATTGGAGCTCCACCTACTTCGTGAATGTAATACCCAGGTGGGGGAGGGCTATTTTGCAATGCAAATGCTTTCTCACTGATTTGGGATAGAAATGGAATTCTTACAAGATCTTTGAAAGGGGTCACCTCACCACCAGAGCATGAGATGCATTTTTCTATGGTTTTATTCATATGATTGACCATTCTCAATTCATTTTCTTTCCATTTACAATTTATATGAGGAATGGGCAAGCCAAATTGATCTGATTTATTAGTTAGGGTTACTTTATTCTCTTCGTATGCCAATACCTCACCGTGCCCTATTAGGAAACCTGTTTTAGTTTTAGGCTTCCTTTTAAGAAGGGCTGGTGGCTCGAAACGATCAATCCCTCCCCAAAGACCATATCCTCTTATGAAGTCTATTGTGTTACTCGAATCCAATTTTGATCCAAATGGTATAAAGAAACTACCTGCGCCTGAGAGTTCATTTTTCCCATTAGCATTTATTTGATTGTCATCATGAAGAGAAAAAAAACGACATGTAGAAATATGATCCATTAAATAGCAACCCAGCTTTCCAGATGGATCAATTAACCCATTATTCCTGACATTTTCAGATGAGTTTAGGAGGATCTTTAAAGTCTGAATTGTAGAAGCGCATAATATTATTAGCTTGCACTTAATTCTTGCTCTCTCTTTATTTAATCTATTAATAATCACTATTTCTTCTGCTAGATTTTGGTTTTTATTCATTACTAAATGCTCTACAATATGATTTGATAGTATTTCTACTTTTCCTGTTGAAAGGGCTTTCTTTAAGCTGCTTCCTACGCTACTTGATGTAGGCCAATCATTATCATTTAATTTCCTTGGTCCAAAACCTCTTGAATGAATCATCTTATAGTTTAATCCTTTAAATATTTTTTCTTTAAATATTTTTTCCGAATTTGTAAAAGGTAAATTTTTTATGAATTCACCATCTGGTAATTGCTCTAAATTATCTTTATTTCCGTGGACTTTAAAAAATCTCTCTAAATAATTATAATGTTTTTCTAGATCTAAATAATTAATTGGCCATTCAGGACCATATCCATCAATAGAAGCGGCTTTAAAATCTTTTTGAGAAAGTCTTAATGTAATACCACCCCAAGTTAAACTTCTGCCACCAACTTGTCTGCCTTGTGTCCATATAAATGGATGATTTTTAGGATATGAATATTGATTTTCTTTTTCATTTATATATAAAGAAGGGTTTGATTTCCAATAGCCAGGATGTTGTGCTTGCTGACTATTCTCTCCATTAATAAGTCCTTTTATTCTTTTAAATGTATTGAGAGGCTCATAACCTAATGCATCTGATGGATTAAGATTAGGACCAGCTTCTATAACGAGAACTCTTATCCCTAGTTCTGCAAGAGTAAGGGCAGCTATTCCTCCAGTTGCACCTGAACCAATTACTACAGCTTCGAACGGATAATTAATCAAATTTTAAATATTACATTTTATTCAATCTATATTTTACTATCTGAAATGACATTAGATGATAAAATATTGTTATTAAAAAAAGGGATTAAACATAGAAATTGGTTCATATCCTAAGCGATTTTTCCAGCTAGATTTTACTAATAGAAAAACTTTTAGCTTCTTGCAACCCATGAAGGTGCACCTGAAAACCAATTGCCTAGCTCTTCAGGAGAAGGCTTATGAATAGGATTTACTTCAGTTGATCCTAGATCTAGTTCATTCAATAATTTACTTATTGCATCATTACATTCATTAGCTTGTTGGAGCCTTTTTGCCTGTTTCAACCAAGAACTAACCTTTTGGTCTTGATCAGCAGCTTTTTGTATATATATTCTTTCATTTAAACTAACCCCATTTCCCTTGGACAATCTACTAAGTATCTCTTGAATATGTTTGATAGTGATTGAAGAAAACACTCTTTTTGAATAGCTTATTTATTTTTAGCTAGCTTTTAGCAAATGAGCTATTATTCAATAGAAACATTTTATTAAATTTTTAGCTAGAACACTTTCGCTTGGACAAAATAAAGAAGAGTGTTTTACTTTTAATTGATATTAAATTATCTCACTCGTATTGATTCAGTAGTAATCTATGCTATCAAGAATTCTCTTTTTCTTCATTTCTTTATTTTTGTTTTTGATTACTGAAATCCCTGGTTTTGCAGCAATTGATTATGGGAAGCAAACTTTAGTAGGCAATGATTTCTCTAAGTTAGATTTAAAAGGAGCTACGTTTTACCTGACAAATCTACAGAATGCAGATTTATCCGATAGTGATTTAGAAGGAGCAAATCTATTTGGGGCCAAATTATTAAATACTAACTTATCAAATACTAATTTAAAAAATGCAACTCTAGATTCTGCTGTTTTTGATGGAGCTAATCTGGAGAATGCAGTTTTAGAGGATGCATTCGCATTTAATGCAAGGTTTAATAATGTAGAAATTAATGGGAGTGACTTTACAAATGTTATTTTGAGAGATGAAGATCTTCGTTATCTATGCTCAATAGCCATTGGTGTAAATCCAGTAACTCAAAGAGATACTAAAGAAACACTGGAATGCATTTAATAATGATTCAATAGCATTAAGTTAAATTTGATGTTTATTTAGAATAATACTCTTTTTTAAACTTCCCAATTGGACTGTTTAGGTATCCAAGAGTATTTAGATTCTTGATTAGATTTTTACTGAAATTATAGTTATTACTTTCGGTTAGATAATTATGACCAAATTCTTTTAATGTAAGCTTTACAAGGTTCAACTCCCTTTCAGAGCCTAGTTTCTTCCCTATTGCTTGATAGGATTCGTTCATTGCAATCTTCGTTCTTTCCTTTTCAAGTACTATTCTTATCTTATTATCTAAATTGCTAAATAAAACATATATAAAACTTTTTGATTGATTATTCCTGATAGATTTATTCGAAATATAATCTCTTATTCTTATTGGATTTGGGTAAATCTTTTTTTTAATTTTGCAATTCATTTTTTATAAGGTGTTATTTTTTGCAGATAGTGTTTCATATTCTTCCCAAATACTATTAACTTCAGCCAGAGCTATTCTTTTCTTGCATGCATCATCATATCTTTGTATTGCAACATTTGGAATTGATCCTTTGCTTTTCATCGCTCTTAACCCAATTTCAAGACATTGCAATGCAACACTTGAAAGGTCTCTGCCTTCAGCGGCAGCCCATACTTTCATTAAGTAATTAAGACTTGAGGGAACTGATACTTGTAATTTTGATGAATTTGCTGCGTTTAAACTTAGGTCGTCAAGGCTATTATCTTTTTCAATTAATCCGGCTTTAATAGTTTTTCTTGTGGCTTTTATTTGCTGGTCCAGTTCACTCGTAGATATTTTGGGATCTAGGCTTTCTAAAGCATAAATAGCCCTTTCATTTTTATTTAGAGACTCAATTGCCCATAGCGATGTCTCCTCGGGGAGAGAGGTGGTCTTAATCCATTGGTCTCTGAAGTCGCTCCAGGTCTTTTTCATGCTGAATATGATCTACATGTATTCTACTAATATCTGTATGCATTGTCTACAGAGTGAGTATAGATTCTAAATAACTCTATAAAGAGTATATGCTGTGTCTATTCCCTCTTTCTAGCTAACCGCTTTTTGGCACCCCACCTCATGTTCAGTCGACTTCTTTTAACTGGCTTTTTGCTTGCCAGGTGAAAGTTTTTTAATATTTAACCTGCCCTTCATTTGTTAGAACTATTGTTATTCATATGGGCTTGCCATCTTTATAGTTTTTAAATGAAAACTTTATTGCTTCTTTCCCCAATTGTATTTTTTGTTTTGCCAACAGCTGTCTTATCAGAGAACTATTATCTGATACTTACAAAAAGGGGGACTGGCTTAGAAAGAATAGAGATGGATAATAAGGAAGATTGTGATCAATTAGGAAAACAATGGAGCGAGGTGTCTGGATCTCATACCTATGCATGCCTTCAAATTGAATAAAGCTATCTCACTTTGAATTCTTTTTATCATAAGTGAATATGTAATACAAACACCAGCAGACCCCAAGAATGAGTAGAGCAACCATTAAGTTAACTGACCATACGAATTCGCTATTCATCACAAAATAATTGTTTTGGAAATAGTTAAACTAAATAGCTCATTACTTGATTGTTTTAGAATTGAATGCAAACACCTGCCATTAACTATTTAGAGCGTTATTTAAGCTAATAACCATTGAACTAAATTATTAATTCAATGAGTAATTAGTACTATCTTCTGGAAAAGCTCTGTGTTTAGAACTATAGAAGCGGAGGGGGTGGGATTCGAACCCACGGATGCTCTCACATCGCTGGTTTTCAAGACCAGAGCCATCAACCACTCGACCACCCCTCCAAGTTGGGCAGTTTGTTATCTGCCATTTTTATTCTACCAACTGCCACTTACTTGGCCTGTTTGAAGTGACCTTATGTCTGAGGCCAACGACTAGCAAAAAATATGACAAATCCAAAGTGTTCTAAAATCCTTTACTTATAGAATATTTGGAGTATTTCTAAGTCTTGCAAGCAAAACTTTTCTTTATGAGTTACAAGCCAAATATTTTCATCTAATTTGCTGTTAGAATGTGCCATAATTTAAAAGATTAACAAACTTTTCATGGCCAGCTCAAAGAGTGATCAATCTCGTTTTTTAGGCGATCTGCCTATGTCAGGTGAAATATCTGAAAAAGAAAAAGTTCGCTATATTTCTCACCTTATGTTTTTCATAGGATGCGCATTGTTCTCTTTTGGGATATGGGCTTTGTCTGGATTTACTCCATCATCAGGAGCTACCGGGCCTTTCCCTTTCTAGCTCTAAAGCTTAAAATTTAATTTTACGTTGATATTTGTAGTTTGATATCTCTAAATTTTATAGATCCTTTAGTTTTTCATCTCTATTTTTCAGTAGGGTTTCAAACCATTTTGAAGCAGTCCCTCTTGAAATAGATCTATTCCTAAGCAAGTCGCATATCACTGAATAAAGAGGCCCTACCTGAACAGTTTTGTTGAACCAATTCTCAAATGCGAGAATTTCAGCAGGTGTATGACAAGCCCTCAATTGATCAACAATTGCATCATGGGTATCTTTATTGAAAACCTCAATTTGTTTTTGTGTTGAAGTCATTTCTATTTCTTGGGAAAAAGGTTTTCGCCTTTCTCTACCATTAGCTATTTATCCACAACCTGCCAGCGCTGCTGCTATATCTTTGTAACAAAAAAGGATATCACTTTTATGATATTTCCATAGATAAGTTGCTTTTCTATAGTCAGTTTTCTGGTTGAGCTAGTGGTAGCAAGCATTTATCAGAGTCGCACCCTGCAGGTCCGGCTTCAGTTAATTCGCCTTGATCATATTTACTAAGTGCTTCAAAAAAGTCACTAGTTACTCTCCTTTCTAGAACTTCTGATTGAAGTTTCTCAAAAGTTTTTTGATCAATAGGTTCAAAAGGCAATCTTGGGAAAGTTGCATTTGAATCAAATCGTGCAAGCAAGGCTGCTGAAATATAGCCTTTGTTTTCCTTTATCGTTTTATATATTGCTTCTGACAAGGGAACTATTTCATTTTTTCTAAATTCAATTGTTGCTGATGTGTTGTGTTCAGTGTAATGACTTTGAACTTGCATATAGAAATCAAATTGAGCTAGGGCCGAAAAATTGTTTATTTCAATCTCGTCTGCTCCAGGAACATTAGCCCAGCTTACCTCTGTAGGTATTTCTACTAGCCATTCAGTGCACCTTGGGTCGAATGGGTTGTCAAGAAGCATGCCGTTTTCGTCCTTGTCAGATTGTGAGGGGACAATCGTGTAGCCATAGTCCATGCAGGCCATTGCTACAGGATCACTTTTTCTAAAGGTTATTCTTCTGATAAATCTTTGTGCTTTAGGTGGATGCCATCCTGGGGCTGCCCCAGTTAATAGGCTTTTAGTTCCAGCAGGTTGAACAGTAGTGCATCTGTTTGGCCTGCGAAGATTGTGCTTATCGCAATATTCCCAAACAGTTTTGTTTACTATGTCTTTCCAGCCTTTTAAGTACTCTGCTTCTTGTGATTTGAAGGCCTTGCCTTCTTCAGATTCGGGTCTACCTGCTTCCCACCATTTGAGCCATGGTGTGCCAAAAGCGTGAACAAAAAAGTCGAATAAGCCTGTGAAGCTAACTCCTACAATCGGATCTAAATCTCTACTATTTCTATAACGGTCTACTTCAAAACGATGGTTTAAGAGACAGGCTACTGATAGACCTGCAGCTTTAAAAGCTTTGTTTTGAGATTCTTTGTCTGAAGGGCTTATTTGGTTTAAATGTACCTCTGCGAGATTGCAATGAAAATCTGCTCCAAGAATCTCACCACATGGATTAAGGCCATATCTACTTAGACGATGCTCAAGCTCAATTGAATTTATCGGCCCATATTGCTTTTGAAGCCATTTGGCTGCTTCCTCTTTCCCTTGGTCGCAGTAGATTTCTATAAATTCTTCCCTAAGTTCTTTAGATGTAAGAATATCTGAATTCGAACGTGCTATAGCTTCTGGAGCAAATTGAATAGCTCCTTCTCCAGAATGGAACTGTTTTAGTACGGCATCGTTTATTTCTTTTAGTGTTGGACGAGTGTGATAGACACGCGTATGGTTAGCCATGCGAAGTGCATCTCTCTCAGGGTCAATTCGCCAATTTCCACTTGAATCTTGTTGCCATAAGTTCTCTTTTGCAGAAGATGCAAGGGAATCATCTGAAGAGAATTGACGCATTCCAGCGCTTCGACGAATATTTCCAGCAACGATAGTTACAGCAGCTTCATCTATAAGTAGACAGCATTCAATAGAAGTAAGTTGCCTCCCTAGCCCTTGCGAAAGAATCTTCGCTACACGTGGGTACAAATCTTTTAGTTTTACTGGGTTCGCCATTCCTCCAAACCCTTTTAGTGATTCACCTGCTGGCCTTACATCGTTTAGATCAATATTGACTTCGACTGTGCTTCCGTTGAAATTAGGATCACTACTCAGTTCAAGAAGAGTTTGGTAACTATCTACCCAGCCTCTGCGGCTATCTCCCACCTTTATCAATGCTTTATTGCCTTTAATATTTAAGGTTGTTATATCGCTACGGTTGGCAGCTGGCGTTACTCCTATCTGAGATACAGAATTTATTTTTATTGGATTAAGAATAACTGGGAGCTTATTTATTAGATGAGGCTCGATAATTGCTCCTGTTCCGCATCCCATCATTGCTAAGTCCATCATTAGACCAAAGGCTTCCCAATCAACAAGATTTGTTGAGGTGCAATTATATGCACCAGAGAAGTTCTTTTCTTTATTTATCCACTCTGTTCCACCTATCCATAGCCAACGGCCTGAAGGTAGTGCTTTCTTTTCGGCTTGCATTTGAGCCATTAGGGCCACTTCGCCTTTGGTCAGGTTCCCTAACTCGAAAAGGCCTTGTAGATTTCTCCCGCTTACTTGATCCCAACTTTCGCGCCCTGAAGGTGTCTTTCGGCTATAAGTCCTATAAAAAACGGGATTTGCAGCAGGGGCTGTTGAAGGGAAGGCCTGCGAATTCTCTTGATCAATTGAAGACTTAGTCTCAATTTCTTGTTTGCTAGCTGCTAGTGACAAAATCATTATTGCTGTAAGTATTAGGAAGGCTAACGCCATCGCTAGCGTTAGCAAGTATTCTTTACCACCATTGACAGTGTCCGTATTAACTTGTTTGAAGAACAGTTAATTATATGAAACGTATAAGAGAACCAGAGCTAATGATTGACCCTGATCAGGCAAAGGCTTACGCCGAATCAGACTTTTCAATTAGTGATAAAATGATGGTATCCACCCTAGTTGATTTTGTTAAAAAATCTGGGGGGAATATCAATGCATCTTCTGTGATACTTGATTTGGGGTGTGGACCTGGGAATATTACTGAGAGAATCGCTTCTCATTGGCCTAATGCAACGGTTACTGGAATTGATGATTCATTTGAGATGCTCAAAGTTGCTAGAAAAAGAAAAATCCTTGATAAAAAACTCTCTAAATTAGAAGGTTTTTCGTATATCAAAACTAATATTTCAGCAATAGGAAGAGGTGCCTCTATGTTTTTTGAAAGCGCTGACTTGGTTGTTAGCAATAGTTTGATGCATCACATTCATGACTTCAGTGATTTCCTTAGAGCGTTGAAAAGTGTTTCCAAAAAAGGAGCGTTACACTTTCATAGGGATTTGCGTAGACCTTCTACAAAACAAGAAGCTTTAGCTATTCAAAAGAAATATATCCCTGATGCATCTCCTCTAATGATGAGAGACTTCATGGCTTCTTTAAATGCTGCCTACACTGCCAAAGAAATAAAAAACAAATTAGAGCACTCTGTTTTTAAGAATTTTGAGGTGCTGGAAATAGATGATAGATATGTAGATGTTTTTGGTATTATTCCTATCTCATGCTAATTAATTAAGGTTTTATGTAGTTAATTGGCTCCTTATACGATTTAGAAGTCCTTAGTCCAGTAATCAGAAAGTTTATTAATAACTTCAATTGGACCACATAAGCTAAGAATGGGATCCTTTAAATATAATTGTGCAACCCGAAGAATCTCTAAGTTGTCGATATGTTCGATCCTTTTTAGATTCTGTAAATCATAATCCTCATTAATTTGCAAGCCAATTAGATGAGCTTTCCTTTCAGCTCTTTGAGAAATTGTTTGTGAATTATGAGCAATATTCCCTTTAAATTTTGCTTTTGCTAACTCCAGTTCGGATTCTGATATTAATTTCGTTTGTGAATTCATCCAACATTCTTTAATGTTGATTAGTGTTTCCATTGCCTTCTCTTTCGTTGAAGATGCATGAATTAAAAAAGGTGCATCAAACTCTCTTACTGGTTGATAAATACCTACATCATAAGCTAAACCCTTCTCCTCTCTTAGCCTTTGAAATAGGACACTTGACATGCCACATCCCAAATGACAATTAAGTATTCTTAATGCTAAGTCGTCGGGATTGGAATGTGATGTTGTAACTTTCCCTAGAAGTAATACAACTTGATTCGTAGTTTGATTAGTTAAAGAGATTAAATTCGATTTATTTCTTGTATTAATACTGCCTTTATAAATAGGATCTTCCTGATTTCTTTTCGAATTTGAGCAAGTTTTCTTAAGATCTTTGAAGTAATCATTAATATTAGCAGGTAATGAGCCTGAAATGATTAATGCTTTTTGCCTATAGAGAATCTTTTTCGATAGATTGAAAACATCATTTGTTGATATATTTTCAAGATCTTCTTTTATACCAAGAGTTTCTTTACTATATGGATGGTTATGATAGGCAAGTCTTTTCCAGCCTTTTAAAGCTATTTGAAAAGGATTCTCGCGCTGTCTTTTAATTGCTTTAATTGATAAACTTCTCTCCAGTTTTACTTGATCATCATTTATAAGAGGTTGCGTAATCATTAAAGATAAAAGAGGTAGTAAATCACTACTTCTTTGCTTTGTGCACTTTAGTGAAAGCATTAGACCATCCTCATATGTCTCACATACCAGGGAAGCACCACTCCTTTCTACTAGATCTGCCATTTCGAGATTATTATATGGACCACAACCTCTAATTAATAATGAACCTAAAAGATTATGAAGGCCCTGCTTTTTATCCGGGTCTGCTCTACTACCTTCTCTAATCCAAAGTTTGGCAGATAATATTCCTGGAGATAAACATGGGCTTAATATAATTTTTAATGATTGCATCGTTTAATTAATACTCCTTGAAGGCTTTGCAATTAATGTGAAACTATTCTCTGGTTGGATATGAGCAAATATTTCTTTTTTGATATTAACTTCTTTCCAGGTATCTAAATATTTTAAAGGTTGTAATAGAGGTTGCTGACGTTCCCAAAGGGCTTGTGAAGCAGAAATTGAAGCGATATTTGAAGGCAACTCTAAACCAAAACAAAAACTGCTTCTAACTAATTCTTTGGCACGTTCCATTTCTTTCTTTGTTGGGGGAACTGTGAGGCAACTTTTTAATACTTGTCTGATTTCTATTTCTACTCTTTCCAAATCTTTCTCCAAGCAATATGCCTCTAAAATCAATATTCCACTTAATTCCAAGGATGTTATATCTATATCTATTGACTCGACAATTCGTAAGTCTTCTTTTAAATGCTTTACTAGACGACTATTTCGACCTTCAGACAGTAATGATGCGGCTATATCAGCCCCGATAAGAGATGACTGGTCTTTAGCAGGAGGTAGACTCCATGCCATCATTATTCGAGCAGATTCTAGTCTTGGAAACTCTATTTCTTTTCTTCCTGAAGAAAAAGTAAGTTGGCTTGATTGTTCTTTAATAGATTTGTTATTACAAAAATTAGAAGTTCTTTTTGCTAAAAGATTTTCATTTAGGTACTCTTGAATATTTTTTGGAATATAGCCAGCTATCCCTATCGACATATTTTCTGGTTGATATTGTCTGGAATGAAATAACCTCATATCCTCAGGTGTTCTGGAAAGTAGTGATTCTTCAAACCCTAAAATAGATCTTCCATAAGGATGATTGAGGAAGCAATTTTCAAGAAGGGCTTGAAAGACCTGTTCCTCAGGTTGGTCTTTATATTGTGCAATTTCTTCTAAGACAACATTTCTTTCTAAAGAATATGACTTCTCATTTAATAAAGGTGTTAATACAAGGTTCGATAAAAGGTCGATTGCAGTAAATAAATGCTTTGGAGGAATTAGGGCATAGTAATGAACGTCATCTAGCCCTGTGGCAGCATTGCTACTACCGCCTAAGGACTCTATCTTCTTGTCAAATTCTCCCTCTTTTAACTTACTGCTTCCTTTAAAGATCATATGTTCTAGGAAATGAGCTAGGCCTTCTTCGCCTTCTTTCTCAAAAGCACTTCCTCCTTTGCACCAGATATCTAGACATGTCAGTGGTGCATTGGGAACATTGGCAACTACACAGTTGGTTTTGTTTGGGAGCTGAAAATGGAGAGATTTTGGAGCTTGGATGGATTTTTCCAGGGTTGAATATCAAAGTTCCATTGTGATCCTTTTTCGCATAGTGTTGGGTAAATGTTTTCATAATCTTTTCCTCTGAATCTCCTTTTAGAGTTAGTTGCAGATCGGATTAGGGATCGAGCTAAAGGCCTGACAAATGTTGCGCCATTAGAGCTTGAGCCTGATTTGAAAAATATTTATGGAAAATCAGAAGGGGATGATTTATTCATTGTCAATGAACTTAATCAAGCAAGAGGGTTTAGAAAGCTTCATTTGGAAACAGCTAAGCTTGGTTCATCTTTAGAAGTCTTGCATGCAGTGTTTTTCCCAGACCCGCTTTTTGATTTGCCAATATTTGGAGTAGATCTTGTTGCTGTCCCAGGCATAATCTCTGCTGCAATAGTTGACTTATCACCTGTTAGCAAATCACTCCCTAGTGCTATTGATTATGACTTGTCAAAATTAAAATTCCCTTCTTTTAAGATAGTTAGAGAATTACCGGAATGGGGAGATATCTTTTCCCCATATGTTCAATTTGTTAGCCCAATGAATTCAAACGAAAATAAGTCTTTTTTGAATTTGGTAGATTCTTATTTAAATATTCTTATTTGTTATTCTGCTTCGATTGATCCTCAGCTCCATGATGATCCACGAGTTAGTGATAGATATAATAGACAAAAATATTATTGCCTTCAGCAAAAACGTAATGACAAGACACGTAACGTCTTGGCTAAAACTTTCGGAATGCCCTGGGCTAATCAATATATTGATAAGGTCCTTTTTGATTTACCAAGTAAATCGGAATTATAAGTAAATTGAAACGTTTTTTATACCCTGCCTTTATTTGTCTTTCGACTATATCTTGGCTTATTTTTGCAAGAATATCACCAATAGAACAAGAGAAGGATTCTTCACCTCTTGTTGTTAGACCCATTGAAGCTGTTGCAGCTTTAGGGCAATTATCTCCTTCAGGAGAAGTTAGATTATTAGCAGCACCAATAACAGGCTTTGGTGGCACCCCTAGGATTTCTAAATTATTTATAACTGAAGGTGATTCCGTTAAGAAGGGTGATGTTCTTGCAATATTTGATAATAAACCTAAAATCCTTGCTGACTTAGATATTAGTAATGCACGTTTAAATATTATTAATAATAAGATAATATCTCAAAAAAGAGAGATTAGTAGATATAAAGAATCGGTTCTTCAAGGTGGATCTCCAAAAGTTATTTTGGATGAGAGAAATGATGATTTATTGGAGTTAATTGGAAACAAAAAAGAGGTGCTGGCCGAAATCAAAGCTCTTGAAATTGATCTTTATGATAGTGAGCTGAAAAGTCCAATTGACGGGATGATCTTAAAAGTTAATTCCCGAGAAGGAGAAAGACCTGATTCAGATGGTGTACTTGAAGTTGGATCCAGCCAATTAATGGAAGCACTTATAGAAGTTTATGAATCAGATATAAACAGAGTAACCATTGGTCAGGCTGTAACTTTGACCAGTGAAAATGGGGGTTTTAATGGAACTCTTAGAGGTCAGGTTAGAGAAATAAGTCCTCAAGTCAGACAGAGAAGAGTATTGGCAACTGACCCTACGGGAGATGCTGACGCAAGAATAGTTGAGGTTCGTGTGTCACTTGAACCCTCTTCAGCATTAAGAGTAGAACGCTTTTCAGGAATGAAAGTAATAGCTCGATTTGTACCATTATGAAACTTGATTTTTGGAAACGTAGAGGGATTCCTTTGGCTTGGCTTTTGCTAACAAGGCAACCTCTTCGTTTACTGGTTGCAATAGCGGGGATCTGTTTTGCTGGGATACTTATGTTTATGCAATTAGGTTTTCGGGATGGCTTGTTTGATGCAAGTGTCACTGTTCACAAATTATTTGATGCCGATTTGGTTTTAATCAGTCCTCGTTCCATGAGTTCAATCAGCATGAGTGGTTTCCCTCGAAGAAGACTTGTTCAGACAATGGCTCATAAAGATGTTGTAGGTACAACCCCTGTGAATTGGAATTTCTTGCTTTGGCGTAATCCAAAAACTCTTTCAACAAGAGCAATTCTTGCTTTGGGATTTGAACCAGGAAATGCTCTTTTGGTTGATAATGACTTTCCTCGCAAAGCGCAAAAATTAAAAAATTCTGGCCGTGTTTTATTTGATGAGCTTTCCAGAGAAGAATTTGGACCTATATCTCAATGGCTTTCTGAAGGTAAAATTGTAGAAACTGAAGTGGCTGGGAAAAGAGTTCGAGTTGCAGACTTGGTAAGCCTTGGGCCTTCTTTCGGAGCAGATGGGAATTTAATTACTAGTCGAGAAACTTTTCTTAAATTAATGCCGAGTACGCCTCCTGGGAGTATTGAAATAGGTTTGGTTCGCTTGAGAAAAGATGCAGATCACCAAAGGGTTCTTCGCTCATTGAATTCAAGCTTGCCAAACGATGTCAAAGTCCTCACCAGGAAAGATTTCATTGATTTTGAGAAGAATTATTGGAGAAACAGCACTTCTATAGGTTTTATATTTACTTTAGGTGCTGGAATGGGGTTCGTTGTGGGCTGTGTAATTGTTTATCAGATTCTCTATAGCGATGTAAGTGACCATTTGGCTGAATATGCAACATTAATGGCAATGGGATATCGGTTGAAAACCTTGTTAGGAGTAGTTGCGAGAGAAGGGTTGTTTTTAGCAGTTATGGGTTATCTGCCTGCATATATTTCAGGGGAGGCTTTATATGCGCTTGTCAGAACATCTACAAAACTTCCAGTAGCTATGGATCCTTATAGAGCTTTACTTGTATTCTTTTTGATCCTTTTTATGTGTATGGTGTCAGCTTCTGCTGCAATGCGAAGGTTGGTGGATGCAGATCCTGCTGATATTTTTTAGTGAAGCTTAGATTCTGCATACTTAAAAACTTTGACAAATAATTTCCCAACTGTTGAGATTGAAGAACTAAGTCATTGGTATGGGAGGGGTTTAACAAGAAAGCAAGTGCTTTATTCTATTTCGATGAAAATTAATCCAGGAGAAGTTGTTCTTTTAACTGGTCCTTCAGGGTGCGGAAAAACTACGTTGCTTACTCTGATAGGCGCATTAAGAAAAGTTGAAAAAGGTAAATTATCTGTTCTTGGTTATCAGCTTAGAAATTCAAAAAGAAAAACCAGGCAAGTTCTTAGAAAGAATATCGGCATGATTTTTCAAGGTCATAATCTTTTAAGGTGTCTTACCGCTGAGCAGAACGTACAGATGGGGACGGATTTATTGAAAGGACTGTCTTATAGGGCCAGAAGAGAATGTGCTAGAAAATGGTTGACAGCAGTTGGGCTTGAGTATGAAATGAATAAACTCCCTCATGATCTATCTGGAGGACAGAAACAAAGAGTTGCTATTGCTAGAGCCCTTTCTGCACAACCAAAATTACTACTTGCAGATGAACCAACTTCCTCACTTGATAGTGTTACAGGAAGAGAAATCGTTTCTTTACTTAAGCGTTTAGCAGTAGAACAGAATTGTTCAGTCCTAATGGTTACTCATGATCCAAGAATTCTTGATGTGGCAGATCGTCTATTAAAAATGGAAGATGGACGGATCCTACCGATTATTCAGTAGGCTATGTTAAGAATAAAATTTTTATCGTATGTCAAAGCGAAGAAATCTCAAGAAAGAAAAGCAAGAAAGAAATCGTGCTTATGCAAGGAAGTTTAAAAAACGTAAACTTCGTGAAAATGGTTCGGGGGCAGGTAATGGAGTTACTGGAACTGCTAATAATGGAGGAGCAGCTGATTAAGACGATTGATTACTCTCTCTACTTAGGATTTTGGTAACTTAACCATAGTGCTCTGATATGAATTAATTGTTTTTCAATCTTGGCTTCTATTTAGCATGTTCATAAGTGTCGTCATACCCACATATAATCGATTGCAAATTCTTGAGAAGTGTCTAACTGCCCTTGAGAGTCAAAAATCATCAAATTCCTTCGATGATTATGAAGTAATTGTTGTAGATGATGGTTCCACAGATGGAACATATCAATGGCTGGAAAGGAATTCAGAATTATTCCCTCATTTAATTTTAACCAAGCAAGATCATGGAGGTCCTGGATTAGGGAGGAATAAGGGTGTCGAGCAATCTAGGGGAGATGTCATAGTTTTTATTGATAGTGATTTGGTTGTTACAGACTCTTTTCTTGCAAACCATGCTTTCTGTCTGCAGAGAGCATGGCGAAGGAGAGGGGATAGGCTTTGTTTTACTTATGGTGCAGTTATAAATACTGCTGATTTTCAAAACCCCACATCAGAAAGAAAAAAAATAAGAGATCTTTCATGGGCTTACTTTGCTACTGGGAACGTAGCTATTGATAAAAACTTATTAGAAGAATCTGGCCTTTTTGACCCTGCATTTAAATTATATGGTTGGGAAGATTTGGAATTAGGGGAACGCCTTCGACAATTTGGTACAGAATTAATCAAATGTCCAAAGGCAGTCGGATATCATTGGCACCCGCCTTTATCACTTGATCAGATCCCTTCGTTAATTCAAGTTGAGATTGAAAGAGCCAAAATGGCTATGGTCTTTTATCGAAAACATCCTAGTAATCGGGTACGTTTTATTATCCAATTCACTTTGTTCCATAGATTTCTTTGGGAGACTTTGTCTTTAGGTGGGATTATAAATGAGGTAACACTTAGGCCGGTATTGAAGTATTTGATTCGGAGAGGTTTCTCAGGATTTGCGATGGAATTATTACGAATCCCCTTAAACCTTATTGGTGTGAGGCAGATTTTCCGGGAAGCCAGATTGAAAAGATAATTTTGTAGATCATTTGCTAAATTACCTAAGTAAATAAATCTCCGCACATCTGACTGTTTCGGGTGATCAGACTTTTATAAAAAGCTTTGATTCCCTGTCAGATGGAGGCAAACCCGAAACCCTTTAAAAATGGCTGTTGTTACTCTTTCAGAGATGATGGAGGCTGGTGCACACTTTGGTCACCAGACTCGAAGATGGAATCCTAAAATGTCACGCTATATATATAGCGCTAGAAATGGAGTTCATATTATAGATCTAGTTAAAACAGCAATATGCATGAATAATGCATATAAATGGACTAGAAATGCAGCCAAAAGTGGAAAGAGGTTTTTATTTGTTGGGACTAAAAAGCAAGCATCAGAAGTTGTAGCTCAAGAAGCTGCAAGATGTGGAGCTTCTTACGTAAATCAACGATGGCTTGGTGGAATGCTCACCAATTGGACAACAATGAAGGCTCGAATAGATCGTCTTAAGGATCTTGAGCGGATGGAATCAAGTGGAGCGATAGCAATGAGACCTAAGAAAGAAGCATCTGTCTTAAGGCATGAGTTAGAAAGACTTCGGAAGTATCTTGGTGGTTTAAAAGGTATGAAGCGCTTGCCAGATGTTGTTGTTTTAGTTGATCA
This sequence comes from Prochlorococcus sp. MIT 0603, assembly GCF_000760215.1. Classification (NCBI taxonomy): domain Bacteria; kingdom Bacillati; phylum Cyanobacteriota; class Cyanophyceae; order Synechococcales; family Prochlorococcaceae; genus Prochlorococcus; species Prochlorococcus sp. MIT 0603. The sequence continues at coordinate 374,464 of NZ_JNAW01000002.1, forward strand.
GCGTAGAGAAACAAATGCTGTGTTAGAAGCTAGGAAATTAGACATCCCCCTTATCTCAATGCTAGATACCAATTGTGATCCAGATTTATGTGAGGTGCCTATTCCTTGTAATGATGATGCAGTTAGATCTGTGCAGCTTGTTTTAGGTAGACTCGCTGATGCTATCAATGAAGGTCGACATGGTTCAAATGATCAAAGAGGAAGACAGAGATATTAAGAGAAAAGCTTTAGGGTTTATATCTGTGCTGTTACCCTAATTTCAAAAATAACGACAGATTTTTCACCCTTCACATTAAAAAAATGGCTGATATCACAGCAAAACTTGTTAAAGATCTTAGAGATAAGACAAGTGCAGGAATGATGGATTGTAAAAAGGCATTGGCAGAGTCTGATGGAGATATGTCAAAAGCAATTGAATGGCTTCGTCAAAAAGGCATAGCTAGTGCCGAGAAGAAGTCCGGCCGTGTTGCCGCTGAGGGAGCAATAGGCAGTTATATCCATACAGGTGCAAGAGTGGGAGTTCTTATAGAATTGAATTGTGAAACTGATTTTGTTGCTCGTGGAGATTTATTTCAGGGACTTTTAAGAGATGTTGCTATGCAAGTTGCTGCTTGCCCTAATGTTGAATACGTAAAAGTAGAAGATATCCCAAACGATATAGTTGAAAAGGAAAAAGCTATAGAGATGGGAAGAGATGATTTGGCTGGCAAGCCTGATCAAATTAAAGCAAAGATCGTAGAAGGAAGAATATCTAAAAGATTAAAAGAACTTGCTTTAATAGAACAACCTTTTATTAAGGATAGTTCTATTACTGTTGAACAACTTGTAAAACAAGTTGCAGGAAAGCTAGGTGAGAATTTGAGAGTTCGAAGATTTACACGTTATACACTGGGTGAAGGGATCAATGTAGAAGACTCAGATTTTGCAGCAGAGGTAGCTTCAATGTCTACTTGAATATTTTGGCCTTAAATTCACACAACAAGTCCTCTTTTGATCCCCTAAAGCAGTTAGAGCTTTTGAATACTAAATGTGTATCTTTATCTTCAGATATATATAAAATTAATAGCTTTTACTTGTCATTGATTAGATCAATGCTTCCTGATGTGGTTAAAGAGGCGGTTCTTCATTTGATTTTATCTACACAGAACAATTCAAGATCTTTATCTATTGATAATTCAAATACTTCATTTTTAGAGAAAATAGATGAAACTTTGTCCAAGCATCTATCTTATTTGACTCTCCAGAATTTACTACTCTTCTCTGAAAAATTAGAAAAGCAAAAGCAAAAGCAAAAGCAAAAGGATGTAAAGAGATTGCTTCTTTCTAACAAGGATTTGTTAGAGAAAGATCAATTTGATTCATCATCAAATTCAGAAAATTATAACAGTTCCTTAGATCTTAGCTTGGATTTGCCAACTGAAAATAAAATTGATTTTACAAGATGGAATTTATCCAGTGAAAAATTACATTCGTGTAATTATAATTATGAAAATACATTGGATTTATTTGTAGGTGAGGATGAAGAAATTGTAGAAGTTGAAACGGAGGAAGGAAGCCTAGAATCTAATGATTTATCTTCAAGTGAAAAAGATTTAGACCTTGTAAAGTCTATTTTTCTGGTCGCTAGTAATATGTTTGCATCGAAGACAAATACAACAAAACATATAAATAAAAATGACTCGTTATTAGATCCCAAAGATAAAAATGTCCAGGTGGAGGATTCTTTACCAAGCGAGCCAGAGGAACTTTTCAAATGGATGTCTTGTATTGACTTAGCTCTTAACAGGACATTGAGGGATCTCTCTCATTCAATAAATATTGAGTTGATCAAGATAGGAGTTATTAATAGTTTTATTCCTACGAATCTTTTAGATGCAGTTATTGCAGGGCAAGTGGCATCTGTGCATGCACCTTCTAATATTCTTAGATTACGGTTGCCTATGTCACCTGCGTTAGATAATGAAATAGATATTGAATGCCTCTTAATTCGACCGTCTGAATTAGAATTTGATCATTTAAAGCTTAAGCAATGTAGGCAGCAAATCACAGAACAACGTAATAGCCTGATCAAAATGATGCGCCAACAACGTTATTGGCAAAACAGATCCCTTGCAAACGATGTTAGAGAGCAGTGGTTGAAGAATACTCAGACAAACAAACAGATAAAAAGGTCTTAAGGCTTATAAATGAGCTGAAAGATTGGATTAGGCCTTTGCAACAGGCTTTGACAGTGGAAGCTGAGAATGAATTCAGAAATTTAGATGGAAGAAATGAATGCTTTAATTCTTTCTTGAGTAGAGAAATAAAAGGATTCAAATCATCTCTTTTCTCAGGAGATGTCAATAAAGCTCTTATTGATTTGGCCGCATCGTATGAAGACTATTCTTCATTGGAGTTGTCTAAAAGACGTAGACTTGTAATTGATACAAGGAAATTTCTTCACCTTTTAAGTAATAAGTATGAATCGCCCCCCTCGTTTGCTCCTCCTAAATTAAAAATAGCTAATTCAGTTGACTCAGGACAATTGCAAGATAGTCGAACTCTCAAGGCTCTTTCTCTTAATAGTTCTATAGGACATATAAAGGGCGTTGGAACGAGAATGATTGAATGTTTTAAGGCTTTAGGAATAATTACTGTGAAAGATCTTCTTTTGCATTACCCAAGAGATTACGTGGATTATTCAGCCCTTAAGCGAATTATATCTTTGGAGCCTGGTGAAACAGCTACTGTTGTAGCAACAATAAGACGTACCAGCTCTTTTACAAGTCCACGTAATCCGAATTTGTCTATTCTTGAATTACAATTGGAGGACATCACAGGTCGAGTCAAAGTAACCAAATTCTTTGTTGGAAAGAGGTTTAGTAATAGATCTTTTCTTAAAAGGCAGGAATCTTTGTATCCCAAAGGATCATTGGTGGCAATTAGCGGCTTGGTCAAGTCTTCAAGTAGTTTTGGCAAGTCATTTAGTGATCCGTTAATAGAAATCTTAGAAAGCAATTATTCAGTTGTTAAATCAAGAGGTATTGGTAGGATTTTGCCTATTTATCATTTAACAGAAGGCCTTTCTGCAGAACGAATTCGGGGTTTTGTCTATTCAGTAATTTCATTGTCACGTACATGGGAAGACCCTTTGCCTATAGATAGCATTAATTCACTCTCGTTGTTAAAGAAAAGTGATGCCATTTATCAAATACATAAGCCAATAACTCAACAATCTCTGAAAGAGGCAAAAAGAAGACTTGTCTTTGATGAATTTCTTTTCCTTCAACTTGGTCTTCTCAAACGCAGAAGAGCACTTGAGAGATATAAGGCACCAGTTTTATCAAATCATAATGAAAAAACTGGATTGGCAAAGAAGTTTTTATCTCTTTTACCTTTTTCTTTAACAAGATCACAACAACATGTTCTTAATCAAATTGAGTCAGATCTCGCCTTGTCAAAACCAATGTCTCGTTTAGTCCAAGGAGATGTGGGAAGTGGTAAAACTGTTGTAGCAATTGCTGCACTTTTAAAGGCTGTTGAGTCAGGTTGGCAAGGTGCTTTTATGGCTCCAACTGAGGTCCTTGCTCATCAGCATTATTTAACTCTCTGTAAATGGATGCCGCAATTACATGTCACAGTTGAATTGCTTACGGGGTCAACCTCTTCCTCTGACAGGAAAAGAATTGAGATTGATTTGGCGACGGGTAACTTGAAAATAATTGTAGGGACTCATGCTCTCATTGAAAACAAGGTCTCTTTTGCGCGCTTAGGACTTGTGGTTGTAGATGAGCAACATAGGTTTGGTGTCAATCAAAGGAATCTTTTGCTTAATAAAGGGCTGCACCCTCATCTCCTTACCATGACAGCAACACCAATACCTCGTACATTAGCTCTTTCAATTCATGGCGACTTAGATGTCAGCCAAATCACTGAGCTACCACCAGGTAGAACCCCAATAAAGACTCTTCTCCTTCGAGATTCAGAAAGGAACAAAGCATATGAAATTATTGAGGAAGAAATTAAGTTGGGACGACAAGCATATGTAGTATTACCTTTGGTAGACGAATCAGATAAGTTGAAATTACGTTCAGCTATAGACGTATATCATGATTTATCTACAGATATTTTTTCTAATTATGAGGTCGGCTTATTGCATGGACGTATGAATAGCCTTGATAAGAAGAATGTCATTAATAGATTTTCAAATAATGCAATCCAGGTACTTGTTTCTACTACTGTTATAGAAGTTGGTGTAGATGTTCCATTGGCTACTGTAATGGTTGTTGACCATGCTGATAGATTTGGCCTTTCGCAATTACATCAATTGCGTGGCCGAGTTGGGAGAGGATCTGCGAGCTCTAAATGCATCCTAATTGATACTTCTGCAACAAATGCAACACGAAACAGGTTAGAAGTGCTTGTTCAATCAAATGATGGTTTTGCCATATCAGAAATTGATCTACGCTTACGTGGTCCAGGACAAGTTTTAGGCACACGCCAATCTGGCTTGCCTGATTTTGCATTGGCTAACCTTGTTGACGATGAAGGCATACTTGAATGTGCTCGTGATGAAGCTGCAAGAATTTTAAAAAAAGATCCAAACTTGATTGAAAATAATTTACTTAGAGAGATGTTGGATGAATATTGGGACCGTCTTGTTTCAAGGACACAACTTAATTAATAAAATAATTAAAAAAAATTATTTTTGGTCATTTTACTGATTGTGGATATAACCTGGGTTTAAGCAAAATCTCCTTTTAAGGGATTAACAACTTACCTCTATAGTTTTGTGTAGTGTTAAGAGCATGGAATAAGATCCCTATCCTTTATTCAAAGGAGCCATTAATTAGGTTGCCTGTTGAACTTTATTGCTTGGAGCCACATTCTTATAAATCTTTAGGTGCCCCCTATGGAGACTCTGTTTCTCCATGGATGTTGAGGGGCAATGTGGTTGATCGCTTGTTAGCAGCACAGAAACACCTTAAGGAAATTGATCGCCATTACTCTTTAGCAATTTTTGATGCTTGGCGACCTATAAGAGTTCAACAATTTATGTATGATTATGCAATTAATCAAGAATGTCTAGCGCGTGGAGTTAATAGAAAAGAGAATGCTAATTCACTTGAGTTAAAAGAAGTTTTTGAGACTGTTAGTAAATTCTGGGCGGAGCCTAGCTTGGACCTTGCATCTCCTCCACCCCATAGTACTGGTGGAGCTGTTGACTTGACAATTTCTTGTGCCAAGGGGATCCCTTTAGATATGGGAGGTGAAATAGATTGTATTGGACCAGTCTCAGAGCCAAATTATTATATTAGGCAAAAAGAATTTATAGATCATCCTGACTATTTGTTATGGCATTCTAGGCGTGTGCTTTTATCTGATGCTATGAAGAAATCTGGCTTTGTTCAACATCCCCATGAGTGGTGGCATTTTAGTTATGGAGATCAGCTTTGGGCTTGGGTGAAGAATTTGCAAGCTGCGCATTATGGAGCAGTAGAACCATGATTAAGCAATTGCATTATTGTTTTAGAATCCATGGAAGAAATATAATCTCCAAAACTTTTTGACACTCCAAATTGTTTCCAGTTAACAAATAATGGATTAAGTGTTGATTCTAGGTTGTCTAAATGCATTTTTTGAAGGTAAGGTCTCGCTAATCTTTTAAGATCAGGACTTCCTCCTAGCCAAAGCTGATATTGATTGATACCACTACCAACTAAAGCCAGCTCAGCCATGTAAGGTCGAGCACATCCATTTGGACACCCTGTCATCCTTAGCAGGATCGATCTATTTATCCCTAGACCTTTTAGTTGACTTTCTATTCTTTTGATTATTTTGGGTAAGAATCTCTCTGCTTCTGTAATTGCAAGACCACATAGAGGTAGTGCAGGACAAGCAATAGCTTGTCTTTTAATAGATTCTTTAAAGGGAGCAATATCTATACCTGCTCCTTTTAATTCATGATTTATTGATGAACGTTGAAAATCTCCAATATTACAAAGTAGGAGATCTTGGTTTGGAGTCAATCTAATTTCAAGTTGATATTTTTCAATTAGATGTCTAATTGTTTTCTTTAATGTTCCTGATAAACGACCTGAGTTTAGATGAATACCTAGAAACCAAAGCTGTTTGTTTTGTCTATTCCAGCCAAGGTAGTCTTTAAGCTTGGCTGGTGGCTCTTCTACAAGGTCATGTACACCTTTAAGGAAATATTTGGTAAAGAGTTTTTCTTTAAACCAATCAATTCCTTTGTTGTGAAGAAGATATTTCATGCGTGAATTCTTCCTTAACTTCCTGTTCCCATAATCTCTTTGTAGGGCAAGAATTGATTGGACTAATGGTAAAACATCTTTTCCTTCTATATAGCCAAGTGGATCAGCAATTCTTGCAAAGGTCGTATCGCTATTATGCATTCGTCCCATGCCCCCACCTACGTAGACATTGCACCCTTTTAATGTCCCATTGCTTTTCGTGAAGGCTACTAGGCCAATATCATGAGTCAAGAGATCTACTGAGTTATCGCCAGGGATGGTGACGGCACATTTGAACTTTCTAGGAAGATATGTTTCTCCGTATAAAGGCTCTTTTGACTGTCCACTGAATATGCCCTTGGACATTTGGTGTTTTCTTATTTCATTGACCTTTCTAGAATGTGAAATCTTGTAAGAAAGATCTCCATCTGCCCAAAGTTCCAGATAAGTGTTTTCGGCTGCTACAGGGGTTAGTAAGTTGGCAATTTCATTAGCTAATTTACGGGCAGTAGGATATCCATCATGTTCAAAGGGTGCGGCTGGTGCCATTACATTTCTATTTATGTCTCCACATGCAGCCAGTGTTGACCCCATGGATTTGATAATTGTATTTATTACTTCTTTTAGATTCTCTTTGCGAATGCCATGCATCTGAAAGGCTTGCCTTGTTGTAGCTCTAAGCGTTTGGTTCCCAAGACGCTCTGATAAGTTATCAAGGGCAATAAATAAGGGTGCTTGTATATATCCAGCTGGGCTTCTAAGTCGAAGCATCATTTGCCAATCTTTATCTGAGCCTTTGATTCTGTTTTCACGATTATCTTGTTGGTAGCTACCATGAAATTTCAGGAGTTGAACGGCATCATTTGAAAAGTGTGTTGATTCATTCTTTAGTTCTGAAAAAAGAGGTTCTCTAAGAAAATTGCTATCAGCTTTGAATTGTTCGAATTTGGAACGATCTTGTCCATTGGCAATGCAAGGAGACAGCTCAGTCTCCTTGCTCTCACAGTTTTTTGTACGTTCAGATGTCACGAATTGGCTTTTTTATAAGCTGTATCCAAGTTAATGATACTTTTTAATTGTATTTTCAATAAAGTGTTGTTGATCATCTTTTATTTTTGTGTCTAAGTTCTTACTTGAGATTGGTACTGAGGAGCTTCCTGCTGATTTTGCTAGATTAGTTGTTTCTCAGTTGGAAGAATTAATCTTAAGAGATCTTCAGCAGAATAGACTTGGGTTTAAATCAATTACGTGCTCTAGTACTCCTAGGAGAATTGCCGTAAATATAGACGATTTGGCTAATTGTTCAGATGATTTTGTAGAAGAACGTAAAGGCCCTCCTGCATCAAAAGCTTTTGAAAAAGGCTGCCCTACTGATGCTGCTAAAGGCTTTGCAAAGCGTTATGGGTTGTCTTTGGATGACTTGAAAACAAGGGAGACGCCAAAAGGTGAATTTGTTTTTGGGAACATCCTTAAGAAAGGAGAGCAAGCTGTTGATTTGATGGTTGAACTGATTCCTAAATGGATTAATTGTCTACAGGGAAGACGCTTTATGCGTTGGGGAGTTGGTGATATGAGATTTTCTCGTCCAGTGAGATGGATAGTTGCTCTTATTGATGACAAGGTATTAGATCTAATCATTACTGATGCAGATCCTCAAATCCGTAGTGGACGTTTAAGTAGGGGGCATAGACTTTATGAAAAAGAGATTTCTATTTCTTCTGCCACTTCATATGAGGGAACTCTTCGTAAAGCTGGAGTAATAGTTAATCGAAATGAAAGACATAATTTGATTCAAGACTTGGTAGAGAACTCCTGTGATGAGCTCAGTGCTCGAGCTGGTTTAACAAGTAAATTATTGGATGAGCTTACAGATTTAGTTGAGTTCCCATCTTTAATTATTGGACAATTTGACCAATCTTTTCTAGAGCTTCCTGCTGAAGTGCTTAGTACAGTGATGCAGGTTCATCAGCGATACATACCACTTTTTATTAGTAACCCGTTGATAGACCCACTTGCGTTAGATGCTAAGGGGATTTTGACCTCAAATTTTATTTGTGTAAGTAATAGTTTGCCAGACTCAAAGATACTTGTTAGGGATGGTAATGAAAGAGTGTTAAGGGCTAGATTTTCAGATGCAGAGTTCTTTATAAATATCGATCGATCTATTTCTAGTATTAGTCGAATAGATAAATTGAAGAAAGTAACTTTTGCAGATGGATTAGGCTCATTGTTTAATCGGGTGCAAAGAATCCAATGGCTTGCACAAATCTTTATTGATAATTTAGGAGAACAACTATCAGAGCAAGAATCCAGTGACTTAAAAAGAGCTGCTCATTTATGTAAGCATGATTTAGTTAGTCAGATGGTTGGTGAGTTTCCTGAATTACAAGGAATAATTGGAGCAAAATACCTTCTTGCTGAAGGAGAATCAAGAGATGTTAGCTTAGCTGTTCTTGAACAATATTTACCACGTGGATCTGGGAGTCAATTGCCTACATCATTCGCAGGATCAGCACTTTCGTTAATAGACAGATTTGAATTGTTGTTAAGTATATTTTTAAAAGGGGAAAGACCAAGTGGATCCTCAGATCCATATGCCTTGCGAAGATCTGCAAATGGCCTTCTCCAAATTATTTGGAAACAAGACTGGGATATAAGTTTATGTAATCTGCTTGAATGTTCAATAGATCATTGGCTAAAGCTTTTCCCTGAGATTAAGGTATCTGCTAAGGCCTTGCTTAATGATTTATTTGATTTCTTTCATCAGAGAATTATTAGTCTTCTTGAAGAGTCAGGTGTTGATATTGATATTGTCCATGCCGTGGCAGGAGAGTCGATATCTAAAGAACGCTTGCTTAACGACCCGACAGATGTTCTTAGAAGGGTAACCTTGTTGGAGGAAATGAGAGAGAATAAAATGCTTTCTGCCGTTCAATACGTAGTTAATCGAGCATCAAAACTTGCTGAAAAATCTACATTGGAATCTTCTCTTGTCAGTGCTTCAGAAGTTGTAAACCCTGACTTGTTTGAAAAGGAAAGCGAAAGAGCAATGTTGAATGTTGTTAATTCTCTTGAACCTATTGCTAAAAGTACTTCTATTGATAGGTACAAAAAATTGGCGGATGGGTTGGCTTCTGGCTCAGAAACTTTGTCAGAATTCTTTGATGGTGATCAGAGCGTTATGGTAATGGCGGCAGATGAAAGTGTACGAACTAATAGATTGAATTTATTATGTGTTTTAACTAATCAAGCTAAATTAATCGCGGATTTTGATCAGATCACGCATTAACTATTAAAAAATAACTTTCTTAACTGAACTTACTTTGATTTTTTAGCACCTACTTTGATTCCTCCTTTTATAGTGCTGATCTCAAGCATTTTGTTGACTTCTTTTTCGTCCCTAACTGTGCTAGGAACAGGTTTATAGGTCTTTGGAGCAAGGGCTCTCCCTCTTAAAACAGAGCCTAGAGTCATAAATGTAAGTTTTAACTGTTGTAAGGGTTTCATCGCTACGACAGTTTTATATAAATAGCTATCAAAAGTGAGACGTTGAACATCAAGGTCATCGCACATTTCGACAAATGCTTCTCTAGCCCCATCATTTGAATAAAAGATGTTTTGCAGGATTTCAAGAACCTTATAGGTTGCACCATATTTTTTATCCCATTTTTTTATATATTTCTTCAGGTCGTCTTCAGAGGGGATCTTGTTTCCTCCTTGACTGGCTTCTACTATCTCTTCTGCGCACATTCGGCCACTTTTAGCTGCGAAATAGATGCCTTCCCCAGAGCTTTTTGTAACATATCCTGCTGCATCACCCACTAACGCCATTCTCCCTACAACACGCCTAGGCCTTGGATGTTCTGGGATCGGGTGTGCCTCTACTTTTATAACCTCACCATTGACTAACCTTTTTTTTGCTCTTTCTCTTACACCTTCTTGTAGGTCTTTTATCAGAGATTGGTTTTTTTGCATTGTCCCTGTTCCTACTGCTACGTGATCATATTTAGGGAAGACCCATCCATAAAAGTCAGGGGAGACATCGGTTCCAACATACATTTCAGCTAAATCCTCGTAATAGCCCATCTCTTTTTCAGGTAGCTTGATTCTTTCTTGGAACGCTATAGCTACGTTATAGTCTCCTGCATCCATTGCTTTTGCTACTCGGCTATTTGCGCCATCTGCACCAATAATTAGATCAACTTCTAAAGTTTTGGGTTCTCCTTTAGATCCCCCATTAGAGTAATCAGAGTAACTTAAAGTATAAGGCCCTTGACGTTGAGAGCCGGTTTCTATTTTTGTAACCAGTCCGTTTACTAAGTTTGCCCCTAACTCAGCAGCTCTATCCCTCATAAAAGCATCCATTACTTCCCTTCTACACATACCTATGTATTCGTTGTCAGTTTCTCCATAAACCTTGTCAAGGCTTATATCAACTTCTCTGTTGGAGGGGGAAATCATACGCATATTCCTAACTTTGCGATCAATTATGGAATCAGGAAGATCAAATTCAGAAACCATACATAAGGGTATTGCTCCCCCACATGGTTTTGCATTATCAAGCTTCCTTTCAAAAATCCATGTTTTAATTCCTGCTTTTGCAAGGATTTCAGCTGCGCAGGAACCACTTGGCCCTCCACCGATTACAGCAACACGCAACATTTTTAGATGAAATCTTAATAGTCTTATTTTAAAACCTACATCAATAAGATTTACTGTATGAACTAGTTGACTAAGACCGTTACGATCGAAATAGTAAATTAATTTGTTTTTGTGCGGAGAGAAGAACGATCTCAAATTAATAATGTTGGTGAGATCCCACTTGCAAGAAGGTTTAAGCCGGTTAGAGGACTCTCTTCCACAAGGTTTAGATATCTTTTAGTCGCTCTGGTTTTTGTGACTCTAACTTCAGTTTTTATTACTATTCGCTCTAAATCTCTTCAGAAATTATCTATTTCTGTGCGGCAAAATCAACTCAATTCCTTGATTTCTGAAGACGGACTTTTGTTAGGACATTTCCCATATGCTGAAGCGCCTAAAAGCGATCTCATTTCAGTCTATCCAGGCTTAGAAGTTCATTATGATACTTTTGAAGCCTTGAAGAAAATGCGTGCTGCTGCTGCTGCTGATGGAATTAGCTTGGTTTTTTTAAGTGGGTTTCGTTCTTTAGACCTTCAAGGACAGATTTTTTATGAAAATAAATCCATTAGAAATCAAATTGCTATTGAGCGGGCAAAGGTTTCTGCACCACCGGGATATTCTGAACACAGTACAGGTTATGCAATTGATTTAGGTGATGGAACTATGAGAGGAACCGATTTTGAAGTTACGTTTGAAGATACACCTGCTTTTAAATGGTTGAAAAAATATGCAGCTAAATACCATTTTGTTCTTTCATTTCCTAAGGGTAATTCACAAGGTGTGAGCTACGAGCCTTGGCATTGGAGATTTGAAGGCACAGTTGATGCTTTAAGGGAATTTGAACCTGCTAATAACAGGCAGCGCATGGAAAGAAACTCAAGAAGTTATTAGCTTTTTTGCATAAAGGTGCACATTTTGGGATATTCTTCAATTTCTATGCTTTAAGGTATTTCTTCTTCTTAGAGCTGTTTTTTCATGATTTCTAATCAACAAGCTCTTAGGAATATTGCAATCGTTGCACATGTTGACCATGGAAAAACAACGCTTGTAGATGCTCTTCTTGGTCAATCAGGCATATTTAGAGAAAATGAAGAGGTTCCAACATGTGTAATGGATTCAAATGACTTGGAACGAGAAAGAGGAATTACGATACTTTCTAAAAACACAGCAGTTATTTACAACGATACAAGGATAAATATTGTTGACACCCCAGGGCATGCTGATTTTGGTGGGGAAGTTGAAAGAGTCTTAGGGATGGTGGATGGCTGTTTGTTAATTGTAGATGCTAATGAAGGACCTATGCCTCAAACTAGATTTGTTTTGAAAAAGGCTCTTGAGCAAGGGCTTAGGCCAATAGTATTTGTTAATAAAATCGACAGAGCAAGGGTTGACCCAGAAACTGCTGTAGATAAAGTTTTAGATCTCTTTATTGAACTAGGCGCTGACGATGATCAATGCGACTTTCCTTATTTGTTTGGTAGTGGGATAGGTGGTTATGCGAAACCAGATATGTCAACTCAGAGTGAAAATATGAAACCTCTTTTTGATGCCATTCTTCGCCATGTACCCCCTCCTATTGGCGATGAAACTAAGCCTTTGCAATTACAAATTACTTCGCTAGATTACTCTGATTTTCTTGGAAGAATTATCATCGGAAGAGTTCATAATGGTGTCATTCGAAGTGGAGAAAGAGCTTCTCTAATTAAAGAAAATGGGAAACTAAAGCAAGGAAGGATTTCTAAATTGATGGGATTCGAAGGTTTGCAAAGAATAGAAATCGATCAAGCATACGCTGGCAATATTGTTGCTGTAACTGGCTTTGACGATGTAAATATAGGAGAAACAATAGCTTGCCCTGATGAGCCAAAGGCACTCCCTTTGATTAAAGTTGATGAGCCAACTCTTCAGATGACATTTGTTGTTAATGATTCTCCTTTTGCGGGAAAAGAAGGGAAATTTGTTACAAGTAGGCAGTTAAGAGAGAGATTGTTTAAAGAGTTGCTTACCAATGTGGCTTTACGTGTTGAAGAGACAGATTCCCCTGATCGTTTTGCGGTATGCGGTCGGGGAGAACTTCATTTGGGTATATTAATTGAGACAATGAGAAGGGAAGGATATGAATTCCAGGTTTCTCAACCCCAAGTAATTTTTCGCACTATTGATGAAATTTTATGTGAACCATTGGAAACATTGGTGTTAGATGTGCCTGAAGAATCAGTAGGAACATGTATAGAGAAACTTGGCTCGAGAAAAAGTGAAATGCAAAATATGTTTAATACAAATGATGGGAGAACTCAATTGGAATTCCTTATTCCTTCAAGAGGCTTGATTGGTTTTAGGGGTGAATTTATTAGAGCAACTAGAGGAGAAGGTATTATGAGTCATTCCTTCTTTGAATATCGGCCAATGCTAGGAGATTTTGAAACAAGAAGGAATGGCGTCTTGATTTCTTTTGAAGAGGGTGTTTCTACCTTCTACTCTTTAAAGAATGCTGAAGATCGTGGACAGTTCTTTATAAATCCAGGAACTAATGTTTATAAAGGAATGATAATTGGAGAACATAACCGACCTCAGGATTTAGAAATTAACATATGTAAGTCAAAGCAACTTACTAATATGAGATCAGCTGGTGCAGATGAATTAGATAGTTTACAATCACCTGTTGATATTACTTTAGAACGAGCCCTTGAATACATCGGACCTGGAGAAATGCTTGAAGTTACACCTGAATCAATAAGATTAAGAAAAATGCCAGTAAAGAAACATAGTAAGCGCTAATCTGTAAATGAAGAGATTTTCAGATGATGATCTTGAATTTCAACATGCTGTAGATTTGTTTAATAATCAAGACTGGTATATAGCCCATGATGCATTCGAGGACATATGGCATAATACACTTGGCTTTGAAAGAATAACAGTACAGGCTATTTTACAAATAGCGGTTGCTCAAATTCATCTCTCAAATGAGAATCTTTCTGGAGCAACAATCCTATATGGAGAAGCTTTTGGACGTTTAAAAAATAACAAAGCACATGATTTAGGATTAGATATGAAAAGCCTGATGAATGTTGTTGAGAAAAGACTTAAATTATTGCAAGAGGGTGAGATGCTAGAGAAATGTTCTGAGCCTAAACTTATTAAAAGAATAATTTAATATCTATTAGTTATTTAACTATTCCAATCTATATTAAGTCATTTTTAGTTCTGCTTTAAATAATTAGTTTGATCTAATATATTTTGAACTTTGTTGAATTTATTTCTACTTTGATCTTTACTAGGTTCAAAACTATGGCATTTATATATAGGATCGTAAAAACAATAGTTCCAATCTCCTTTTATGAGCCTTGTTCTTGACCATGTTTCATTAGCTCTGCAAGGAAAGGTGCTCGCTTCAGAAATTTCTTTGCAGGTCAAACCTGGAGAAGTTGTAGGGCTTTTGGGGCCTAACGGAGCTGGTAAGACTACTACCTTTAATTTATCTATTGGCCAATTGTCTCCTGACTCTGGACGTGTGCTTTTGGATGATCGTGAAGTCACAGGATTGTCTATGACTTATAGGGCTCGTTTGGGAATTGGATATCTTCCCCAAGAGGCTAGTGTTTTTAGAAATCTTTCTGTAAAGGAAAACCTTGACATCGCGCTTTCCCAAAGCTTTCCAAATCGCTTGCATCGTCGAATGCGTAGGGAACAAATAATTAATGAATTCAATTTAACCAACTTCATAGATCGATCTGGCTATAAGCTTTCTGGTGGAGAAAGGAGACGTTGTGAAGTCGCAAGAGCTCTAGCCTTAGGACGCAAAGGACCAAAGTTTTTGCTTCTTGACGAACCTTTTGCGGGTGTTGATCCTATGGCAGTCGTTGATTTGCAGAATCTTATACAAAAATTACGTATGGGGGGAATGGGTATTCTTATTACTGATCACAATGTTCGGGAGACATTGGCAATTACAGATCGTTCTTATATTCTTAGTGATGGAAGGATACTTGCTTCTGGTACTTCCTCTCAAATTTCAAATAATCCTTTAGTAAAGACTCATTACTTAGGAGAGGGATTTAAACTTTGATTAAGACTAACACTTATAAATATAATTTTGGCTTTTCTTTTTGGAAAACAATCTCGAATTTTATTTTGTCTAAATGGAGATTAATACCATTGCTTGATAGGTGGCTGATTAAGGAATTGTTGCCACCTTTCTTTTTCGCAATATCTGCTTTTACGGTCGTATCTTTATCAGTAGGCGTAATGCTTGATTTGGTTAGAAAAATAGTAGAATCAGGTCTGTCATTAAAATTTGCTGCCCAAGTCTTTCTTCTCAAGTTGCCTAGCTTTCTTGTAATATCTTTTCCAATGGCAATCCTAATGTCTACTTTACTTACATATAGTAGGCTTTCTTCTAATAGTGAGATTAAGGCGTTAAAAAGTATTGGTATATCAACAAAGAGAATAATTGCTTCTGCATTAGCTCTTGGAATATTGATGACGGGAATAACTTTTCTATTTAATGATTTAATTGTCCCTTCAGCCAATAAAAATGCTCAAGCAACTCTCCGAAAAGGTCTCGGAGTTTCTATTCATTCGGATTTTGTTAATGACATTATGTATTCCCGTTTTGGCAAGATCGTTGACCCTGTTTCTAATAATTCAATTGAAGGAATGACACATTTATTTTATGCAAAGGAGTTTCAGAATGGCCAAATGATTGATGTAACTGTTTTGGATCTTTCTAGGTTGGGTTATAAGCAAATGTTAGTAGCAAGGAAGGCTTTCTGGAATAATTCTGATGGTAATTGGGAATTTGAGGATGGTAAAATACTTACTATGTCTCCTAATGGTGGTTCTACTTCTATTAGTTTTGAGAATTATGTTTATCCTTTGGACTCTGGCCCAAATAAAATAGCGGAAATACCAAAGGATGCTAATTACATGACTTTATCGGATGCTTATAAAGCTGAGGAATTATATAGATTATCAGGAAATGTTAAAGAAGCCAGGCGAATGAAAGTTCGTATTCAGGAGAAATTTACATTACCGATGGCTTGCATAGTCTTTAGTTTAATAGGAGGTTCACTAGCATGTAGGTCAAATGCAAAAGCAAGTCAAAGCCAAGGATTTGCTTTAAGTATAATTTTAATTCTTTTGTATTACATATTAAGTTTTTCTTTTAGCTCTTTAGGTATTGCTGGGACAATAAGCCCTGTTGTAGGGGCTTGGTCTCCAATAGTTATTTCCATATCAGGGGGGCTTTATTTACTAAATAAAGCAAGTGTTTAGTTATAGAGCTATTTCTTATTACACATTCTGAGCTTCATGAGTTTATTGTTTTTTGAATCATATCTTTCGGATCCAGTAATAGCATTGGGTTCCTTAGCTTTTTTATTGCTTTTAATATCTTTACCAATAGCTTTATGGAACATTGGAGAAAAAATAAGCTCTCCTGTTATTCGTTTATTTGTTTCTATAGCCAACTTTGTTTTAACAGCACAGTTAATTCTCAGATGGTGGCAGTCCGGACACTTCCCCATAAGTAATCTTTATGAATCCTTATGCTTTCTAGTATGGGGATTTACACTGACCCAACTTTTGATTGAACGAATACTACCCTCTCCTTTAATTCAGGGCATTCTTACGCCTATTTCTCTATTAACAATTGCTTTCGCTAGTTTTGCTTTGCCTGATGAGCTTCAGGTTGCATCACCTTTAGTACCTGCACTCAAATCAAGTTGGCTGATTATGCATGTAACTGTCATTATGTGTAGTTATGCTGCATTAATTCTAGGTTCTTTACTTTCATTTGCAGTTTTAATTACAAATGATGGGAGGGGTCTTCAGCTAAGAGGCAATTCAATGGGGATAGGTGCTTTACGTGATGGAAATCAAAATAATACTTTAATTGAAAGTGTTGAAAATATTAGCCCAATTGTTTTCTCTCAATCTGAACAAATTGACAATCTAAGTTATAGAGTAATATCTCTTGGTTTTTTGCTTCTGACTTTTGGGTTAATAAGTGGAGCTGTTTGGGCAAATCAGGCATGGGGAAGTTGGTGGAGTTGGGATCCTAAAGAAACATGGGCTTTGATTTCATGGCTTGTTTATGCAGCATATCTTCATACAAGATTAAGCAGAGGTTGGCAGGGTAGAAGACCTGCTGTTATTGCTATTTTTGGTTTTTTTATAATACTTATATGTTATATAGGTGTAAATCTTCTTGGAATTGGTCTGCATAGCTATGGATGGTTTCTATAGCAGAATAAATATATTTAACTCTTTTCTAAAGTATTGCCATTCTGGGCATCTTTAGCAACTTTCCTAAGTGCATCACAGCCTTCTTTTAGGGATGGATATGCAAACATTCCACTACCTGCAATAAAGCAATTGGCACCAGCCGCGCAACATTGAGAAATTGTCCAATCTGCTTTAATTCCCCCATCTACTTCAATGTCAATGTCATAGTTATTCTCAATAATTATTTTTCTAAGATCCTTTATTTTGTTAATCATTGTTGGGATATAAGCTTGACCACCAAAGCCAGGGTTAACCGTCATAACTAGTACATGATCAACCATATCTAATACGTCTTTAACCATTTCCATTGGGGTATGGGGGTTTAGTGCAACAGATGGAGACCCCCCTAGTTGACGGATTCTTCCTAGTATTCGATGTAGGTGAACGTTTGCTTCGACATGAGCAATAACAACACCAGGCTCGTTATTTGGTCCTTTACTTGCATTTACATAAGCCTCAAGCATTGTCTCGCAGTTATATTGACTGACCATGAGTTGTGTCTCAAATGGGACATTGCAGTACTTTCTGCATGCTGAGATCATTTCTGGACCAAAGGTTAAATTTGGTACAAAATTCCCATCCATTACATCGAATTGAATTCGATCAACTCCTGCGCTCTCAAGGTCTTTTACGCATTGCCCCATGTTTGCCCAATCAGCAGGTAAAACAGATGGAATGATCTGTATTTGTCGATGTGCAGCTGTACTTGTTGAACTCATCACTTTTAAGTTGATTGTCATAGATTCTATTGATTGAACATACAACGCTAAAGGTATCTCCTCACACTGATAAACTTCTTTTCTCTTAGACAAAAAAGTAACACGGCATATTTTTGGTCAGAATTTTTCTTTGATCATTTATAGTTCTCCGGTTATGGGTTATTTTTTACCCGTCTTTTATTTCTTCTCAACAAGTTTCAAAAGTGGATCGCACTCTAATTCAGGAAATTCTCGAAGTTGTCGAACAGGCAGCTATAGCTTCTGCCGAACTAACAGGTTTGGGAAAAAAAGATGAAGCTGATGCAGCAGCAGTCGAGGCTATGCGAAAAAGAATGGGGACAATTCAGATGCAGGGGAGGATAGTTATCGGGGAAGGAGAGAGAGATGAGGCCCCAATGCTTTATATCGGTGAAGAGGTTGGAAGTGGTTCGGGCCCTGGTGTTGACTTTGCTGTAGATCCATGTGAGGGCACTAACCTTTGCGCTAATAATCAACGGGGCTCAATGGCTGTTCTGGCTGCTTCAGATAGAGGTGGTTTGTTTAATGCCCCCGACTTTTATATGAAGAAGCTTGCAGCCCCACCTGCTGCTAAAGGGAAAGTAGATATCCGCAAGTCTGCTACTGAAAATATCAATATTCTTAGTCACACTCTAGGTATGGCTATTAGTGAATTAACAATCGTGGTAATGGATAGGGCTAGGCATAAAGATTTAATTGCTGAAATTCGATCTACAGGTGCACGTGTTCAGCCGATTTCAGATGGAGACGTTCAAGCAGCAATTGCATGTGGCTTTGCTGGCACAGGTACACATTGTCTTATGGGCATTGGAGCAGCGCCTGAAGGCGTTATTTCAGCTGCTGCGATGAGAGCACTTGGTGGTCATTTTCAAGGGCAATTGGTCTATGATCCTGCTATTGCAATGACAAGTGAGTGGGCTGATTATACAAAAGAAGGCAATATTTCTAGGCTTAATGAAATGGGAATTACAGATATCGACAGGATCTACGAAGCTAATGAACTTGCTTCAGGTGATAATGTTGTTTTTGCAGGTAGTGGAATTACCGATGGACTTTTATTTAATGGAGTCAAGTTTGAAAAAGACTGTACTAGAACAAGTAGTCTTGTCATAAGTACTCTTGATGATACAGCGAGGTTTACTAATACAGTTCACATTAAAGATGGTGCAAAGAGTATTGCCTTGCATTGAAAATCATTTAATTGTTATTTGCAGAATTGACTTATGAACATTGCTGTTGTCGGTCTTAGTCATCGGACAGCACCTGTTGAAGTCCGAGAAAAACTCAGTATTTCTGATGAGCATATAAAAGGATCTTTTGAATCATTAAAATCAAAGGAACAAGTTCTTGAAGTGGCTATTCTTAGTACTTGCAATAGACTTGAAATATATGCCTTAGTTAAGAATCAAGAGTTAGGGATTTCTGCAATAAAGGAATTCCTAACTAAGCATTCTGGCTTAAGTCAGAATAAGTTGTACCCTCATTTATTTAACTTTAATCAATCAGAAGCTGTAAATCATTTAATGAGAGTTTCAGGTGGATTAGATAGCTTAGTTTTGGGCGAAGGACAAATACTTTCTCAAGTAAAAAAGATGGTTCGTTTAGGGCAAGAGCATCAATCTATAGGACCTATTTTTAATCGTTTACTTACTCAAGCTGTTAGTACTGGGAAAAGGGTTCGTTCTGAAACGAATTTAGGTACAGGTGCAGTATCTATTAGCTCAGCAGCTGTTGAACTGGCTCAACTTAAGTTAGGGCAATCATTGGGAAAAGATCAGTTGATCACTCTGGAATCTGAGAAAGTCACAGTAATTGGTGCAGGGAGGATGAGTCGACTTCTCTTGCAACACCTTCAGTCTAAAGGATGCTCTAAATTGACCCTTTTAAATAGAACTTTAAAGAGAGCGCAATCACTTGCTTCTGACTTCCCTGAATTAGAAGTTACATGCTCGCTTTTAGATGACCTAGAGAATTCACTTCAGTTATCAACTTTGGTTTTTACTAGTACAGCATCTGAATCACCAATTATTAATGCTGATCTTCTAAGGAAATTCAAAAGAAAAAAAGTTTTGCGATTAATTGATATTGGTGTCCCAAGGAATATTTCATCTGATGTTTCTGAGCTTGATGGCTTTGAGGCTCATGATGTAGATGATTTGCAAGAAGTAGTTGCCCGAAATCAGGATGCTCGTCAGCAAATGGCTCTTGAGGCAGAGGCTTTGATTAATGATGAGGCAAGAATCTTCTTGGAATGGTGGGCGAGTTTAGAGGCAGTACCAACAATCAACCGCTTAAGATCTGGTTTGGAATCAATACGAAAGGAAGAATTGCAGAAAGCTTTAAGTCGTATGGGACCAGATTTTTCTGCTAGGGAAAGGAAGGTTGTTGAAGCATTAAGCAAAGGCATTATTAATAAGATCCTTCATACTCCTGTAACAAATTTAAGAGCACCTCAGTCAAGCTCTCAAAGGAAAGAAGCCCTGAAGTTAGTTGAAGCCCTTTTTAATCTTGGTGTTTCAGAGAAAGATCAATAGTATTTTTTCTTTATGAGAAGCTTAGTTTCTGCATCCCTTGAGTTAACTGTCTATTTAGTGAGTTTTTGTAACCATCTTCAAGTAGGTTTGCAAAGTCTGTTTTTCAGGTCGGCATGAAGAGAGTACTGGCCATCATTCTTGGAGGAGGAAAAGGGTCACGCCTATATCCCTTAACAAAAATGAGAGCTAAGCCTGCAGTTCCTTTAGCAGGTAAATATCGTTTGATAGATATCCCCATAAGTAACTGTATTAATTCGAACATCACCAAGATGTACGTTTTAACTCAGTTTAATTCTGCTTCACTTAATAGGCACTTAGCACAAACTTATAACTTAAGTTCTCCTTTCGCTCAGGGTTTTGTTGAAGTATTGGCTGCTCAACAGACTCCTGAAAGTCCATCATGGTTTGAGGGGACAGCAGATGCTGTAAGAAAATATCAGTGGTTATTCCAGGAATGGGATGTTGATGAATACTTGATTTTGTCAGGGGATCAACTTTATAGAATGGATTACAGCTTGTTTGTAAACCATCATCGTGAAACTGGAGCTGATTTGACTGTTGCTGCCCTTCCTGTGGATTCTATGCAAGCTGAAGGGTTTGGATTAATGCGTACTGATCGTGATGGAAATATTAAAGAGTTCAAAGAGAAGCCTAGTGGTGAAGCTCTTAAGGCAATGGCCGTAGATACTTCTCGTTTTGGCCTTAGCAAAGAATCTGCAAAAGATAGGCCATACTTGGCTTCAATGGGCATATATGTTTTTAGTAGGGCTACTTTGTTTGATCTTCTTAATAAACACCCCTCTCATAAAGACTTTGGCAAGGAAGTTATACCAGAAGCATTAAACAGAGGTGATGTTCTTAAGAGTTATGTTTTTGATGATTATTGGGAAGATATTGGAACTATTGGGGCTTTCTACGAATCAAACTTGGCTTTAACTCAGCAACCTAAACCTCCTTTTAGTTTTTATGATGAGAAATTCCCTATTTATACTCGTGCAAGGTACTTGCCACCATCTAAATTAGTTGATGCTCAAATAACCGATTCTATTGTTGGAGAAGGATCTATTCTTAAATCGTGCAGCATTCATCATTGTGTTTTAGGTGTTAGAAGTAGAATTGAGACTGATGTTGTTTTGCAGGATTCCCTCGTAATGGGATCTGATTTTTATGAGTCAGGAGAAGAAAGAGACGCTTTAAGGAAAGGAGGTGGCATACCTCTTGGCGTTGGAAAAGGAACAACTGTTAAACGTGCGATTTTGGATAAGAACACGCGTATTGGGGATAATGTCACAATAATCAATAAAGATAATGTTGAAGAAGCAGATAGATCTGATCAAGGCTTTTACATACGTAATGGAATTGTTGTTGTTGTAAAGAATGCAAGTATTACTGATGGAACTATTATTTGAATTTCTTTATAAGGTAAGAACGTTTTCTTCTAAGAATATTTTCTATTAATTAATTTCTTTGAATGGATGAGGATGGTTTATTCCTGACATTCCTTATAAAAAGGCAGCAAATTTGAAAACCTTTCGTCACACTTGTCAAAGTTAAGAAACAACTTTTATATGGCCAAGGCACATTTTGGGTTGATTGGTCTTGGAGTTATGGGAGAGAATCTCGTACTTAATGCAGAAAGGAATGGCTTTTCTAGCGTTGTTTATAACCGTACTTATTCAAAAACAGAAGCTTTCCTGAAAGGTAGAGGCGCTTCCAAATCAATTGCAGGAGCAATTGATTTAAAGGATTTTGTAAACAAATTAGAGCGACCAAGAAGGATTTTGATGATGGTCAAAGCAGGTGCTGCGACTGATGCTGTTATTCAGCAAATCTCTCCTTTTTTGGAGAAGGGTGACCTTTTGATAGACGGTGGTAACTCTTTGTTTTCTGACACAGAAAGAAGAGTTGCTGAATTAGAGAGTAAAAGTTTTGGCTATATCGGAATGGGTGTTTCTGGTGGATCAAAAGGTGCCTTGGAAGGTCCAAGTATGATGCCTGGTGGCACAAAAGCTTCTTATGAGGCTATAGAAAAGTTGTTGACTAAAATGGCAGCACAAGTAGAAGATGGACCCTGTGTTGCTTATATGGGGCCAGGTGGATCAGGACATTTTGTTAAGACTGTACATAATGGAATTGAATATGGAATTGAACAAATATTGGCTGAAAGTTATGACCTAATGAAAAGAGTGTCACGGATTAATTGCGATGAAATTTCTAAGGTTTTTGGTTTATGGAATCGCAGTGAGGAACTTTCTTCTTACCTTGTTGAAATCACTGAGATTTGTTTGAAAACTAAAGACCCAGAAGATGGGTCTGACTTGGTTGAGAAGATAATAGATAAGGCTGGTCAGAAAGGTACTGGCTTATGGACTGTTATAAGTGCACTGGAATTAGGTGCAGCTGTTCCGACTATTTATGCATCCCTTAATGCAAGAGTTATGAGTTCCATTAAATCTCAAAGAGAAAATGGTGAAATTATTTTGGGCTCTCCAATTGTAAAAAGCTTTGATTTAGGTTCACCATCAGACGGCATGTCTCCGATTATGGACGCAGTAGTTTTGTCGACTATTGCAAGTTATGCACAAGGCATAGAAATTTTGCGCTTGGCATCTGAAGAATATAGTTATAGTCTTCAGATCCCTTCCATTGCTCAGATTTGGAAAGGCGGTTGCATAATACGATCTACTCTTTTGAGACGAATACAAGATGCTTTTATTGCTGACTCTGAATTACCTAACTTGTTATTAGATCCTTGGTTCAGTGACCAAGTTTCCAGAAGATTGCCAGGTCTTACGAAAGTAGTCTCTATTGCCGCACAGGCTGGCGTACCGGTCCCATGTTTTAGTAGCACGCTTGATTATATAAATAGTTATAGAACTTCTCGCTTACCCCAGAACTTAGTACAAGCTATGCGGGACTGTTTTGGCTCACATACATATGAACGTATTGATAAGGAAGGTTCTTTCCATACAGATTGGGTTGAATAATTCTATGGTTTCTTTCAATGTAGAAAGGTCAATAGACCAAGACACGTTGGCCAAGTCAGCTTCTGATGTAATCAGTGGTCATATTAAATCTGTTCTAAAGTTCAAGGATCGATTTAAAATTGCTCTTTCAGGAGGTTCAACACCGAGGAAGGCTTATAAGCTGTTGAGTTCAACAGATCTCCCTTGGCATCGTGTCGATGTTTTTTTGGGAGATGAGAGATGGGTCTCGCATGATGATGAGACAAGTAATGCTTTGATGCTACGTCAAACATTGCTAGCGTCTGATAGTGGATCAAAGGCTTCTTTTCATCCAGTCCCTACTACTGAATTTGATTCGCCAGAAAGAAGTGCTCACGAATTCTCTAATCTTATAAGGCAAGTTTTTAAGAATGATTTCCCATGTTTTGATTTGATTCTTCTTGGGCTTGGAGAAGATGGTCACACCGCTTCATTATTCCCAGGAACTGATTCTTTGAATGTTAAAAATACTCTTGCAACTGTTGGTAGAGGTAAAGGTCAAGAGCGAATAAGTCTTACGGCTGAAGTGCTCAGTGCAGCCTCCAAAGTTATTTTTCTAGTAAGTGGGGTTTCAAAACAAATAGCATTAAAGCGTTTGTTAGACCCTAACGAATCATATGAGCGAACTCCTGCAAGGCTGGTGCAACCAAAGTCTGAAGTCTCTTTATTGGTTGATGATGCAGCAGCGGGTTTATTAATATGATCTAAAGTTATTAATGAGATTAGGTTTGGTCAATTATTAACTTTTAAAATTTCAATAAGGAGACTATTAAAATGTCTACTGAAAACTTTTCAATTACTAGCTTTGATGATTTTAAAAATTGGAATACAATAAATGACACAATTATGGGTGGCTCTAGTCAGGCCGTATGCAAGCTAACTCCAATTGGACTTTCCTTGGAAGGAAATTTAATTGAGGAGAATGGTGGTTTTGTCAGTTGCCGCTCCCCATTGATCTCGCCACCGTTAGACATTTCACATTATCTAGGTTTGCAAATTGATGTTGATGGACAAGGAAGAACTTTGAAGATAGCTCTCTTATGTTCTGACTCTTTTAGCCGATTAACAGAATTTATTTCAGGGCGCGTTAGATGGGTCGCTGAGGTTGAAACGGATAATTTAGGTACTACTAATGTTCAAGTCCCATTTTCCGCCTTCTCGCCAACAATAAGGGCAAGACAGCTGCCTTTTCCATTGCAATTTAAACCTCATTGTATAACTCAATTTCAACTTCTACATTCAAGGTTTGGTACAAATGGCAACCTGAATCAGGGGTTTTCTCCTGGCCCTTTTCGTATACTCCTTCGTTCTATAAGTGCATACTCCTGAACCGGGTCAAAATTTGTTAATGGAAATTGCCCAGGCATGTGATTATTGTCTAAAGCCCTGGAGGCATTCTGTTATTGATATCTCTTGTGATTCGATATATAAAACAACACCTGAGGCTATGGATTTGACCTTGAGGGTGGAAAGTAGGAGTGTCGAAGGGCAGCGTTATCCAGAACATGATCTGGAAGTTGAGATCTTCAAAAGTGGCAATGATTTAAGCATTACCTTGTCTTGGGCGGCTTTTCCTGATAAGCCAATCCTTTGGCATGGAAAGCATTCAATTTGGATGGATTCAATCAGCGGTATGAGGTCTCATGCTCCAGATGGAGGCTCTTCTTTGGAAGCATTGGCAAGAAGACTTAGGTCATCCTTATTAATAGAGTGAAGTCTATTATTGCAATTGATCAGTTACAGCGCCTTTGCTTGAACTGCTAACTAAACGAGCATATTTGCCAAGGATTCCTGATGTGTATTTGGCTTTAGGCTTAACCCATCTCTTTTTCCTATTGGCGAGTTCTTTGTCGTCAATGTTTAGTTGAATAAGCTTTTTATTTGCATCTACTGTGACACTGTCGCCATTTTGAATTAATGCAATATTGCCACCTATGGCGGCCTCGGGAGCAACATGTCCTACTACTAAGCCGTAGGTTCCTCCACTGAAACGACCATCTGTTATTAAAGCAACTTTTTCACCCAGTCCTTGACCGACAATTGCTGATGTTGGTGCAAGCATTTCTCTCATGCCAGGACCACCAACAGGCCCTTCGTTTCTGATTACAACAACATCTCCTGCAATAATTTCTTTATTAAGAATTGCG
This sequence comes from Prochlorococcus sp. MIT 0603, assembly GCF_000760215.1. NCBI lineage: Bacteria > Bacillati > Cyanobacteriota > Cyanophyceae > Synechococcales > Prochlorococcaceae > Prochlorococcus > Prochlorococcus sp. MIT 0603. The sequence continues at coordinate 400,046 of NZ_JNAW01000002.1, forward strand.
GCCAAACAATCTTCTTCACTTTCAAAGATTTTTGCTGGGCCTGTAAGCACGGGTTCTTTTATACCACTGATTTTGGCAACACTGCCTTCAATAGCAATATTCCCTTTGAGGATTGCTAAATGACCTTTCTTATATATAGGAGAGCTTATTGGTTTAATAACATCTTGATTTGGTGGAGGGATGGCAGGTATGTCATTGAGTATCTCTTTAATTGTCTTGTCTTCTATAGTTCTACAGTTGCCATGAATCAGGCCAGCATTTAGAAGGATTTTCATTACCTGAGGTATTCCGCCCGCCTGATGTAGATCGACAGTTACATATTTGCCACTTGGCTTTAAATCACACAATACAGGTACCTTTTGTCTGATTGTTTCAAAATCGTCGATAGAAAGCTGAATTCCAGCTGAACGAGCAATTGCTAGCAGATGAAGGACAGCATTCGTTGATCCACCTACTGCCATCACCACACTGATTGCATTCTCAAAAGCTTGTTTAGTTAATAGATCCAGGGGACGAATGTCTTTTTTGATTGCATTTACAAGTGCTTCTGCACTTTTTTCGGTGCTTATTAATTTTTCTTCGTCTTCCGCTGCCATTGTTGAACTGTAAGGCAAGCTTAGTCCCATTGCTTCAATTGCTGCAGACATTGTGTTTGCAGTAAACATGCCGCCGCAACTACCTGCTCCAGGAATGCAGTGCTTTTCAACTTCTATTAACTTTTCTTTTGTAATTTTCCCACTGGTTAATTGCCCGACTGCCTCAAAAGCACTTACAACAGTTAAATCATCACCATTAAGTTTTCCTGGCTTAATTGTTCCGCCATAAACAAATATTGCTGGAATATTCATTCTTGCCATAGCAATCATTGCACCAGGCATGTTTTTATCGCATCCTCCTATTGCAAGAACACCGTCCATACTTTGAGCATTACAAGCTGTCTCAATAGAGTCTGCTATTACTTCTCTAGAAACTAAGGAATACTTCATTCCTTCTGTGCCCATAGAGATACCATCGCTCACAGTTATTGTTCCAAATATTTGAGGCATTGCACCGCCATCTTTTATTGCCTTCTCAGCTTTTTTTGCTAATTCATTTAAACCAATGTTGCAGGGAGTAATGGTGCTATAGCCGTTAGCAAGTCCTATTATTGGTTTATTGAAATCACCATCATTAAACCCGACTGCTCTAAGCATTGCTCTATTAGGTGATCTTTGTACACCTTGTGTTATGGCACTAGATCTAAGCATCATTTATTTAAGAAGGAATTTAGTATTAATTGCGTTGATTCATTCATTTTCTCCTAGCTCTTCGAGCTGTTTTCTTACATCTGCAATAGCTGCATTTAATTTCTCAACGCGATCTTCTAGTTTTTCTTCCTTTTGATTATCTATAGATGTTGATGAACTATCGAATGCTTCTGAGCCATCTTGAATGCGTGGAGCATATAGCATTGCTTTTTGTTTCCTAGTTTGTTGTCTCCTTTCAGCTTCAGAAAAAAGCCACCAAGCAAGACCAGCTGCTCCTAAAATTGCCCCGCTTATAAGAGACCCTAAGCTGCTTGCACTTGACTCACGATATGGATCCATAGAAAAAAAACTTCCTGCTTTAATACTAATGCGATCAAGTGATTATTGTATTAAGTCGTAGTGATGGATTTCCTATTCCAGGTATGATTTCACCTTTCGGAGATAGCATTGAGTCAATGCATGATGAGTAGATTGTGAGATCTGGAAAGCATTCTCCAAGGTTGTTTAAACCCTTATTAGAAGCAAGACAAGTTATAACTCTTATACGTTGTGATTCAACATTTTGTTCTTTAAGAGCTTTGATTGTCTTTATGAGATTTTCCCCAGAATCTATTTGGTCACAAAAAATAATAATTCCAGACTTTTTTTCAATATTTTTTGGGACATCCCCTAGACATATCTTTGCATTTGGCAGCATCTCTCTTGCCCCTTGCCACATTTGCAATCCACAAGGCAAATTGGGAATAACAAGTAAAGGAATAGATGTTTCTACTAAAATACCCTCTGTTTTACCTTGATTAGTTGTAATTTCTTTCTTTGAATTTGGCAGCCAATCTCTTAAGGCTTCATATGTAAGCCATTTCCCTAATTGTTCTAATGCAGTTGCATAGATGGCAGAAGGACTCGAGTCAATTCTAAGGATTGATAACCAATGGCCAATTAGTGGATGGGGTGGAATTACAACATGTAGTGTCATCGCCATAAGACTTTTTCCTGTTATTTGCAATAACGTGAATAAACAAACTACTGTTTTTAACTTTAATTATCTTCTATGACTAAAAATCTTTCTCTTTTATCTCGTTTTCAGATTTTTTTCGCAATACTTCTTTTTGTTCTGACTGTTGTTATAGGAGCGCCTGAAGTTTGGGCAAAGAGGCCACCTGAAATTAGAAATCAGGATGATTTGAAGATTTCTAAGGACATGCATGAAATGGATTTAAGTGGGTATGAATTTGTTAAATTTGATTTAAAAGGAATTGATTTTAGTGGCTCTGACTTAAAGGGAGCTGTATTTAATAACAGCAAATTAAATGGAGCTGATTTGCATGGAGCTAATCTGCAGGATGCATTGGCGTACGCAAGTGATTTTGAAGACTCTGATTTATCAGATGCTAATCTCACCAATGCTTTGCTCATGGAAAGTAATTTTGAGAATACATTAATTGAGGGCACTGATTTTACAGATGCTGTTTTAAGTAGAATCCAGCAAAAACAACTTTGTTCAATGGCTAGTGGAACTAACTCTTCTACTGGTATAGATACTACTTATAGTCTTGGTTGTTGATCAAAAGAAGATTTGATTTTGTTATGCCTAAACGTTTACCAGTTACTATCATCACTGGTTTCCTTGGAGCAGGGAAGACTACACTCTTAAGACATCTTTTAAAGAACAGTCAACAACGTTTGGCTGTCATGGTTAATGAATTTGGAAGTGTTGGATTAGACGGTGATCTTATTCGCGGTTGTGGTTTTTGTGATGATGAGGGAATTGAAGGTAGGTTAGTTGAATTAAATAATGGCTGTCTGTGTTGCACTGTGCAAGATGACTTCCTTCCTACGATTGAGAAATTACTTATACGAGCAGACTTATTAGATGGAATTGTTATAGAAACAAGTGGGTTGGCATTGCCAAAACCTTTGATTCAGGCGATTGAATGGCCTCAAATTCGCTCTAAGGTATTCGTTAACGCTGTTGTGACTTTGGTTGATAGTGAGGCTTTGTCTCTTGGAAGTCCCGTAGGAGACATGAAAGCGTTAGAAAAACAAAGATTAGAGGATGAAAGTCTTGATCATTTAACTCCTATCCAAGAGCTTTTTGAGGATCAGCTTTCTTCTGCTGATATTGTTTTATTAACCAGATCAGATTTGATAGATCACAATGCAATTACCAAGCTTAAACAAAATATTTTCAAGTATTTAAATGATGGTACATCTGTTATCCCTGTAGCCAATGGTCAAATTGATCCTCCTTTGATTCTGGGGGTACGAAATGAAAATCAAAATAAAGGTAATTTAGATCACCATGACCATGACCATGACCATGACCATGACCATGACCATGACCATGACCATGACCATGACCATGACCATGACCATGACCATGTTGAGGCTTTTAGTTGCTCTATTAAAATGGAACTAAATATTGTTCAGTCTGAAATAGAAGATTTTCTATTATCCCTATCAAAAAAGCATGAAATCCTCAGATTAAAGGGAAGACTCTGGCTCCCAAAAAAGGCTTTGCCACTTCAAGTCCAAATGGTTGGGCCAAGAATTTCTACATGGTTTGAAAAAGCACCTGACAATGTTTGGAGACCAAATGGAGGAGGTGGAGTTGAACTTGTTATCTTAAGTCTTAATGAAGACTTGGAAGAGAAGATATCTATACTTTTCGCTAATAGATTTTCTTAATAAATAAAATAGAAACTTATATGACTTTTTGGTTGTTTGATCTATTAAAATAGGCAATGTTATATGAAATGAAAGAAGTTTTCATTTTAGCTCTTATTTATTTGCATTCTCTTAAGTGAGTTCTTCAGTAGCTAAAAATCATGAACAAGGATCCCCTTCTCTTTCGTCAAGGACGCTAGAAGTAAATGTATGTGAGCAGTGTGGGGGAAATGGCTATATGAAAAGCACGCCAAATTGCTATCACACATGTCTTAACTGTCTTGGCAGAGGCTTAACCCCTCAGACATCTAAGTAATACCCAAAACAAGGATAATCAATACCCAAGGTGTTGATTATCCTTGTTTTAGGACTAACCTTAATTAATTTCAATCAGAAAGTGCCAGTTTTCAAAGCAAAGGTCACTGTTCAGCTTAGATCTTCAGTTTTAGATCCAGCTGGGGAAGCTGCTAAATCGGCTGCAATAAAACTTGGAATCAAAGGTGTCACAAGATTAAGGATAGGGAAATCTATAGATATTGATGTAGAAGCTTCTGATATGGAAGAAGCAAGACTACAAATTGCTGAACTTAGCGATAAATTATTGGCTAACCCTGTAATCGAGGATTGGGATTTAGAACTCAATCCTTCTGATTCAGTCCCTAATATTTAAACTGATAAAACAATGACTATTGGTATTGTTGTTTTCCCTGGCTCAAATTGCGATAGAGATGTTTATTGGGCTACAGAAGGTTGTCTTGGAATGTCTTCACGTTTCCTTTGGCATGAATCAACCGATTTGGATGGGATAGATGCTGTTGTACTTCCTGGAGGGTTTAGTTATGGAGATTATTTAAGATGTGGAGCAATAGCTAGATTTGCCCCTGTTCTTTCTTCATTGATTGAATTTGTTAATAAAGGTGGCAAGGTACTTGGAATATGTAATGGGTTCCAAATACTTACAGAGCTGGGTTTGCTGCCAGGAGCTTTAACTAGGAACAAGGACTTGCATTTTATTTGCGATACAGTTCCTTTATTAATTTCTAGTCAAAGAACTAAATGGTTCGAGAAGTATCAATCTAAAGAGGATTTTCTTCTCCCTATAGCGCATGGAGAAGGGCGTTATCAATGTAGTGATGACACGCTCAAGAAGTTAGAGGACGATGATTCTATAGCAATAAGATATAAAAATAATCCAAATGGATCTATAAATGATATCGCTGGCATAACAAATAAGCAAGGAAATGTATTAGGAATGATGCCTCATCCTGAGCGCGCAGCTGACAAATCTTTAGATAGACTTGATGGAAGATATATCTTACAGGCTTTGTTGGATTAGAGCTAATAATGCAACTAGAAAATCTAATTAAAGGTTTTTAGTTGCATTATTTTAGACTTACTTATACCCTCACAGTGCTTTTAGGATCTAAACTCCCTTTTGCATATAGACCAGAATAGTAATTTGTACTTTCTTGTTTGATCTTACTTGCTTGGCCAGCACACCAGAATTGTTGATATCTATCAAGACAAACTTGTTTCATGTATTTCCGTGCTGGTTTATTAAAATGTCTTGGATCAAAGTTGGTTGGATCAGCAGCTGCAGCTTCCCTTACAGCAGCAGTAAATGCCAGCCGATTGTCAGTGTCGATATTTACTTTGCGCACTCCGTTACGTATCCCTTCTTGTATTTCTTCTACAGGCACTCCGTATGTCTCAGGTATTGCTCCTCCGTATTTATTAATCATGTCTAGCCATTCTTGAGGGACAGAGCTTGATCCATGCATTACAAGATGAGTGTTTGGTATGGCCTTATGAATTTCTGCAATTCGACTAATAGCAAGCACTTCACCAGTTGGCTTTCGTGTGAATTTATAGGCCCCGTGACTTGTTCCAATAGCAATAGCAAGAGCATCTACTTTAGTTTTTTCAACAAAATCAGATGCTTCCGCAGGGTCTGTTAAGAGCATGTCTTTTGAGAGTTCACCTTCGAACCCATGACCGTCTTCTGCTTCTCCTTTGCCTGTCTCTAGTGATCCTAAACATCCCAATTCACCTTCTACACTTACCCCTACTGAATGAGCGAAATCAACAACCTTTTTTGTTACGGCAACGTTATATTCGTAACTTGATGGAGTTTTGGCGTCAGCCTCTAGGGAGCCATCCATCATTACTGAGGTAAACCCATTGATAGCAGCGGAATAACATGTTGATGGATCATTCCCATGATCCTGATGCATTACTACAGGGATGTTCGGATATGTTTCTGTTGCGGCAATGATTAAATGACGTAGGAAAATCTCTCCTGCGTAGCTACGTGCACCTCTTGAAGCCTGAAGAATAACTGGGCTATCAGTTTCTGAAGCAGCTTCCATTATTGCCTGGACTTGCTCGAGATTATTTACATTGAAGGCTGGTATGCCATAGCTATTCTCAGCTGCATGGTCAAGAAGGAGTCTTAGTGGGACAAGTGCCATTGGTTTCTCGGTAATATCATGTGAACCCAAGAAAAAAGTCCTGGGCCAAAGGACCAGGACTTTAGAAGATAAAGGTATGAAATGTCACGTAATTTAGCGACAAAAAATCCTTTTTTGTGTAAAAGTTATTTTTTGATTCTGTAAAAAAAATCAGTATTTATATCCAGCAACGAATAATTGCTCATCTGAGGAAGGCTGAGATCCACTGACATAGCAGCCTTTTGAGGCTTCTGAATTGGCCTGAGCACGTGCTAATAATGCTGCTTGCCCTTTAGCGATATCTACTCCCTTCCATGCCTTGAGGCATGAATGTTGCAGAGCACGTCCATAAGAGAATCCAACATTCCAATTAGCTTTTCTTACTATTTTATTCATTAAATTCAAATAAACTGATGCAGCTTCCTCGCTTAGTCCTCCTGAAAGAAAAACAATTCCTGGTACTGCAGCCGGAACAGATCTCTCCATAGTCCTAATTGTAATTTCCGCAACCTTTTGCGGATCTGCTTTTTCACTGCATTCAGCTCCTTGAACAGTCATAGAAGGCTTCAATAATGTCCCTTCTAGGTAGACGCCATTGTCTTGGCAAGCAATATAAACTTCTTTTATGACTTCTTCTTGCACAGAGGCAGTTTGATTTATTCCATGAGAGCCATCCATTAATATCTCAGGCTCAATTATTGGAACCAATCCTGACTCTTGGACAGATCTTGCATATCTAGCCAAGCCCCAAGCATTTTCCTTTAATGACAATTTTGATGGACAACCATCAGCTGTTATTTGCAGTACAGCTCTCCATTTAGCAAAACGAGCACCTTGTGCGTAATAATCTGAGGCTCTTTCTACTAGACCATCTAATCCAGAACAAAAAGTTTCTACGTCTTTTGCTCCTGCAAGTGGTCTTAAGCCTTTATCTACTTTTATCCCTGGAATGATTCCAAGTTTCTCGAGTTTCTTAACCATTGATTCGCCATCTGAATGGTTTTGAAAAAGTGTTTCTTCAAAAAGAATTGCTCCACTTATATATTCTCCTAGGCCTTTAGCGGTAAACAACATTCCCCTATAGGCCTGTCTGTTTTGTTCTGTATTTTCAATACCTATAGAGGCAAGCCTTTTACCTATAGTTTTCGTTGATTCATCTACAGCTAGAATTCCTTTTCCTGATTTTGCTAGAGAGCTAGCAGTCTTTTTTAACTCTTCCTTGTAATAAGTAAGCGGCATGATTTTTAACGAAAAAAGTTGAATAAATTTTTTCAGATGATGGTCTACTGATTCATATTTAATACTCATTCTCGTGTATAAAAAAATACCCACAAACAGATCATTTAATCAAAGCAATGTTTATTCAATGCGATTTGATTTTTTGTCAGGCTCACAAGGAAAGATTCATTCCAGAATTTGAGGACTCTATTATTTTTTCACATACTTTTTGACTATTCAAACCTTCGATTAGTCCAGGAATCATTGGAAATCCTGAAATAATACTTTCAGCCCACCATTTATGTACTCTTAAGACCGGTGCAATTCTTCCATCTTCCCAAGTCTTTTCGAAGAGGAAATCATTGTCAGGTTTGATTTGTGAAAGTGCTTTATTTTTTTCAGCAAACCAAAGAGCAAAGCCATGTACGTAATCTTTTTGATTATCACTACCAAGTTTTAAGGTTCCATTACTCCCGTATATTTCAAGCCAACAGCCTCTCCCATTCCGTGATATTGAAGATAAAGCTACTTGAACAGGTATAGACAAGTTTGAATTTATATCTGAAAGTTCTAAATTAGCCAAACAAATATCTTCAGAGGTTACTGATTGAGCTCTATCTGTTTGTGGGTTATATCTTTCTTTTATAGAAGTTGATGTAATGGCATTTATGTTTTTTGTTGGGCCAAAGAACCAATGTAATAAATCAAAAGCATGAGTACCTAAGGCTCCAATTACTCCGCCTCCGCTCTCTTGTTGTGAATACCAGTTCCACTCTCTACTCTCATCAGCCCGGCTACTCATTAGCCAATCTAGCTTTATAAGCCAAGGGGTGCCGATTAAATTATTGTCTAGCATCTTTTTTGCTTGCATGAATAATGGGACTGCTCGGTATTCAAAGTCAACTGCTACTGAAAGGTTTTTACTTAGAGCGATCTTTTGAAGTTCTGAAATTTCCGAGCTCTTTAACGCTATTGGTTTTTCTAATAAAAGATGTTTACCTGCATTTAATGCCTCAAGAGCTAATCTGAAACGAGGTTCGGGAGGAGTTGCAATAATTACAGCTTTTATATTTGGATCATTTAGTAAAGATGACCAGTCTTGATAAGGTTTTAGAGAAGCATTTCTTGTATAACATTCCTTTAAGCGATTTTTACTTGGATGCCAAATTGCCATAGGTAATAAAGTTTCACTGTTATATAAAGCTGGTAAGTGTACTTTCTCTCCAAAGCCTAATCCTGCCAATCCGACTCCGAGTTTGGGGCCATTCTTTGGTAGTGAATTTGATTGCATTTAGCTATCTATTTGGAACATGCTCCATTTATTGTCTCATTAATCAGATAGTCCCCGTTTGCCGCCTCCCAATCTTTTGATACAAGTGGCATCCCATTTATTGCTATATCTCTATATAAGGATTTTGAACAATCAATCTCCATATTATACATTAACCCACTTGTTTCGTATGATTTATTTTTAGAAGGAAGGTAAAAAGTTTTTATCTCTATTATATTTATATCAAGTGATTGTATACTATTTTTATCCCACCATTGACGACCGTATTTAGATGGGTCAACTTCTATCCATTGATTGTTTTGCATAAAACTATTGTTAATAGGACTAATTAGAATTATCAGACTAAATAATAAATTAAATATAGCTCTTAAGCTATTCATAAAACTTGCTTCTTGCTAAATTTCTATTTTTAATACCCATGTAATTTCAGCAAGGTAGAAAGAGTTGTCCTTAACTTTGTACGAGGTATTATTTTATCAACAAAGCCATGGTCAAGTAGATATTCGGCGGTTTGGAAATTATCGGGTAGTTTTTCTCTGAGAGTTTGTTCAATGACTCTTCTTCCTGCAAAGCCTATTAGTGCTTTTGGCTCAGCTAGAATTAGATCACCTAGCATTGCAAAGCTTGCTGTTACGCCCCCAGTTGTTGGATGAGTTAGAAGTGGCATGTAAAGCTGTTTTGCCTCTCTATGTCTTTCAAGAGCGCCAGATATTTTAGCCATTTGCATAAGGCTTAACATCCCTTCTTGCATGCGTGCACCACCGGAAGCACAAATGATTAGTAATGGAAGCTGCTGAGAAGTTGCTTTTTCGATAAGTCTAGTAATTTTCTCTCCTACAACTGACCCCATGGACCCACCCATGAATCTAAAATCCATAACGGCAAGTGCTAAATCGATCTCTTCGATTTTACAAAGACCTGTTATTACACCATCTTTCATCCCAGTATTTGCTTGGCTTTCTCTTAGCCTGTCAGCATAAGCTCTTCTATCTTTAAATCCTAGTGGGTCAATAGGAGCTAGATCATTGTTTAGTACTTTGAAACTCCCTTTATCTACTAGTAACTTGATTCTTTCCTCACTATTAATTCTATTGTGATGACCGCAGTTGCTGCAAACATTTGCATTAGAAAGTAGATCTTTTCTATATACAACTTGACCACATTCAGGGCATTTCCCCCATAAGCCATCACCTTCATCAGTTTCTTGGACGACCTTCCCAACAAACTGATCTTTTCTTCTTGCTGCAAACCAATCGAAAAGTGACACAGGATTAAGACTTGCTAGTCCCATTAATTATCTTCATCTTACAAACTAGAGGAACAACCATTGCCCTTTATCAAGAATCCAGACACTTTGAATAGAAAAGCAAATGAAAGGTGCGAATGGAAATGCTTGCCATGGCTTTAGTCTTTGTGAAATTCTGCCAATTAGGCTGAAAAATCCAGCCGCTATGAAGGCTGCTGACATTGCAATTTGAATGCCATCGATTCCAAGCCATGCTCCTCCTAAAGCAGCTACTTTCGCATCACCAAAGCCAAGAAGAGTTTTCTTGAATATCTTTTGCGATAAAAGAGATATTGTTGCCATTAGAATAAATACAACAATTGAAGCTAATAAGTGATCCTTAACTTGTATCCCGCCTAATATAATGTCATTTTTTGTAAGTAATAAAAAGATAAATACGATTGATATTTCTATAATATATTTAGGTATTTTTAAGTATTTGAAATCATAAATAGATGTTATTAGCAATGTTGTAAATATATGAATATTTAAATATAAATTTAAGGACATTTTGTTTTTGCTATTAATAAATTAATACTAATTGAATATCAATCTATCTATAATTCTATTATAATATCAATTTGTTATTGAGAAAATCAAGAAGATCTTTTTTCTTCAATCATTCTATGAATTATAGGTGTAAGTATTAGTTCCATAGCAAAACCCATTTTGCCTCCATTCACTACTATGCTTGTTGGGCTAGACATAAATGAGTCGTTAATCATGCCTAGAAGATATTGGAAATCTATTCCCCATTTTTCTCTAGCTCCTTTTCGGAAATGGATAATTACGAAACTTTCATCGGGTGTTGGTATATTTCTACAGATAAAGGGATTTGATGTATCAATAGTCGGAACCCTTTGAAAGTTGATATCAGTTTTACTAAACTGTGGACATATATGATTGATATAATCTGGCATTCTTCTAAGAATAGTTTCAACAATTGTCTCTGCTGAGTATCCTCTTTCTGCATTATCTCTATGAATTTTTTGTATCCATTCAAGATTAGTAATTGGCACTACTCCTACTAGTAAGTCTGCATATTTGGCTACGTCATAACCATCTCCAACGACACCTCCGTGAAGCCCTTCATAGAAGAGCAAGTCAGTTTTCTTAGGAATATCTTCCCAAGGAGTGAATTGTCCTGGCCCTAAGGTTGTTCCAAGCCTGGAGTTATGTTCTTCTGCCTCTTCTTGGCTATGAAGGTAGTATCTCTTGCTGCCACCTCCTTTCTCTCCGTATGTTTTAAAGAGCTCTTCAAGTTTGTCGAATAGATTTGCTTCAGGACCAAAGTGAGAAAAATTCTCGCCTTTTGCAAGAGCTTCTGCCATTGCTTCCTTCATAGGAGCTCTCTCGAAGCGGTGATAACTATCCCCTTCTACAACTGCTGGGATTATTTCTTCTCGAGCAAAAATGTGCTCGAAGGCCCTTTTTACAGTACTAGTTCCAGCTCCTGATGAACCAGTAACAGCTACAACTGGATGACGCTTCGACATCTACGATACGACTTTAAAATTACCTATAGATTTTCGCAGGTCATAGTCTTTGTATTTGATTGTTCTAGACAGTTTCTTAATCTTGTAATTTATTCAGAGTCTTCTAGAACGTTAATAATTTCTTGCCCCATTTTCTTGCAACCCACTTTTAACTCTGAGCTTTTGCTGAATATATCTAGAGTTCGAATGCCTTTTGAGAGAACTTTCTCAACTGCATCTTCAAGGTCCTGTGCAGCATCTTTTTCTTTAAGGCCAATTCTTAGCATCATTGCAGCAGAAAGAATCATTGCAATTGGATTAGCGAAATCTTTATTTGCTATATCTGGCGCTGAACCATGTACTGGCTCAAAAACGCCTGGACCAGATCCCCCTAGCGACGCTGATGGGAGCATCCCAATAGAACCTGTCAACATGGCAGCTTCATCACTAATAATGTCACCAAATAAATTACTTGTAAGGATGACGTCAAATTGAGCAGGGTTTCTTACTAATTGCATTGCTGCGTTATCAACATATTGATGATTTAGATCAATGTCTTGATATTGTTTTGCTGCAATAGTTACTCTTTCTCTCCATAATTGACTGACATCTAGGACATTTGCTTTATCAATTGAGCAAACCTTTCTTTTTCTTGTTGCTGCTAAATCAAAAGCTATTTTTGCTATCCGATCTATTTCATGGCTTGAATAAACCATTGTATTAAATGCTCTTTCTCCTGCTTCTTCAGTCTTAATCCGTCCTTTTGGTTGTCCGAAATAGATTCCTCCAGTAAGTTCCCGTACTACTACTAAATCAACATCTTCAATTACTTCTTTTTTTAAGGAGCTTGATTCTATTAAGGCTTTTATAATTTTTACTGGCCTTATATTTGCAAATAGATCAAGCTCTGAACGCAATTTAAGAAGCCCTGTTTCAGGGCGAGATTCTCTTGGTAATGAGTCATATTTTGGATCACCAATAGCAGCTAGAAGAATTGCATCGCTATTTTTACAAGATCTAAGAGTATCTTCTGGTAAAGGATTACCTGTTGCGTCTATAGCTCTTCCTCCAAAATGTTTTTCTTCAAAATTTAAAGAGATTCCATGCTTCTGACAAACAACCCTAAGAATAGCCTGAGTTACGCTTGAAATTTCAGGGCCAATCCCATCGCCTGAAAGAATAATTATTTTGTGGGAGCCCATTAGAGTTTATTTTCCTTGAATTGAATGTAATTTTAGGCCTTAATATCAAGTTTCCTTATAACTTTTGCTATTTCTGGAAGTTTTTTGAAAATAGCTGAGCTCTTCAGCCATAGTTTGTTGGAGATTGCTGGGAACCCACTGATTATTTGATCAGGTTCAATATCAGTATGAATTCCACACTTCGAGCTTGCTATTACATTCTTTCCAACAGTAACTCTATTTGCAACTCCTACTTGTCCAGCAAGAATTACATTGTCTTGGATTTTAGCTCCACCAGCAATCCCTACTTGAGCTGCCATTGCACAGTTCCTTCCAATATTAACGCCATGTCCTATCTGAACTAAGTTATCGATTTTTGTACCTGAACTTATTCTAGTTTCACCTACGACTGGCCTGTCAATTGTAGACCCTGAACCTATTTCAACATTATCTTCAAGAATTACATTCCCAGTTTGAGGCATCTTTTTCCATCCTCTATTTGTAGGGATAAAACCAAAGCCTTCAGAACCAATCACTGCATTTGAATTTATTACACAATTAGCACCTAATTTTGTAAAAGGGTGGATAACACAATTTGAATGTAATATGCTCCCTTCTCCAATCTCAACATTATTATAAATTACTACTCCTGGATGTATATCTGTATCGCGCCCTATCTTGCTTCCTTCTTCAATACATACATTTGCACCTATATATATATTATTGCCTATTTGTACACTTTTATGGATTATAGCAGAGCTATGAATACCTTTCCTCTTAATAGATTTAGTGCTAATTAATGCTAGTGTTTCTGCAAAAGCAATTCTAGGATCTTTTACAGCAACCCAAGATATATTCTTGTCAGTTGCCTTTTGAATTAAAGACTTTTGGTCAGGGATGATTAAAGCAGAAGCATTTGTTTTATCTAATTCATTTAACAAATAGCTCCCATCCTCTAAAAAACTTATTTGATTTGTTTCTGCTTTTTCTAAAGATGCAGCTGAAGTAATTTCAGGATCTGTCAATAGAGAATAATCTTTAACACTTGACTCTCCCTGTTCTAGAAATCTAATTAATTTGCTAAAAAGCATAGTTTATAAATGCGGTAAATAGAAGCGATTCAATCTAAAGAAGTAATTCACTAGAAAGTACTAAAACATCTCTGTGAACAACAATAGGAGATTGATCTGCTTTTAGTGGATTCTTTATTTTATCTCTTATTGACTCACTACTAAGAGAACTTATTCCTTTTGCAATCTCAATTCCTTCTGATGTATGTATTTGTATAGCTTGATTTGCAGCAAAGTTTCCTTCAACATTTGTTACCCCAACAAGCAAGAGAGAAGCCCCCTTGTTTTGTATTGCATTAGAAGCACCTTCATCTACTTTGAGAACTCCATTAGCATGAAGTGCGTGGGCTAACCAGCTTTTTTTTGTGCCTATTGGCTTTTGACTTGGATGAAAGACTGTGCCACCACGGGATCCATTTAGGATCTCTCCCAAACAATTAGGCTGCCTACCATCTGCTAGATGAACCGTTATTCCATTCTTTGTTGCAATTTGAGCAGCAATAAGCTTTGTTTTTATTCCTCCAGTGCCCCAATTGCTTGATGTGAGGGAATTTTTTTTTAAAAAGTTTAGTTCTTTAGAATTATGTACATCGGTTATGGGCTTTGCTTCTTTATTTAACTTAGGATCCTCGGAATATAGTTTATCGATATCTGTTAGTAAGACCAGTTGATTGGCTGATATTGCTGTTGATACAAGTGCAGAGAGTGTATCATTATCCCCATATTTTAATTCTTCATTAGCAATAGAATCATTTTCGTTGATTATTGGAATTACATCCCAGTCAAGAAGCTTTTTAATTGTCGATGAAGCGTTCTTAAAATATTCCCTTGATTGAAAGTCAGAACGTGTTAAAAGTATTTGAGCCACTTTATAATTATAATTTTTCATTGCATCTTCATAAAGAGAGATTAGATGTCCTTGACCTACAGCCGCAGCTGCTTGTAAGGAATTCATTTCATTTGGCCTGTTTCTTAATCCAAGACGATTGCAGCCTAAACCTACCGCTCCACTTGAGACAATGATGATTTGGTCGCCCTTGCTTTTAGCATTAGAAATATGTTTTGCGTACTCGTTAATTATTTCTTTTGTATTAAAGAATTTTGTTCCTCTTAAAAGAGTTGTTCCTATTTTAATTGTCCACAATGTCATATGTTAATGCCTCCTATTACTTTAGCTATTGTATCTTCAACTAACTGTACTTTAGTATAAGGCTTTTCTTTACCAGCAGTATCTATTGGATTAACAAGAATTGTATAAATTCCTAGACGATTCCCAGCAAGTATATCAGTGAAAATTCTATCTCCTATTATTGCAATTTCATTTTTATTTTTACTTGTCTTATTTATATAATTAACTAACTCTTTTACTCTTGGTTTGGATGCTTTATATGCAAAACTAAGGTTTAATTGATTGGCTATATTGCTTATTCTCTTTTTAGATGGATTGTTGCTAATAAGGTGAATATCAAAATAAGATTTTGCTTTTCTTATCCATTCTTTTACTGAACTATGAATAACAACATCACTTCTAGGAAGAATTGTTCCATCTACATCTAGTAAAAGTGAGTTAATGCCTTTTGAGATTATTGCTGAGTGAGAAATATTAGTAATTAAGCCACCACTATTCCATTTTGGTGTAAGAAGCTTCGAAGCCATATTTTTAAGATTCTCTATTCTCAAGCTCTGATTCGATCATAGGTTGAATTTTGTCAAATTCTTCGCCTTCAACTACGACTGCACTGCCATCTAATATTTTACCTACAACAAAGAAAGGATCCAAAGGGATATACAACCCATACTCTTCATTATCTACTTTAAAATTTACGAGCAATTCATAGAGCTCTGAATCCTCATCAAAATCCTTCTCTTCGAGTTCTTCTTGTTCTGGCTCTTCAAGCTCTCCTGCAATAGT
Source organism: Prochlorococcus sp. MIT 0603 (assembly GCF_000760215.1). Lineage (NCBI taxonomy): Bacteria > Bacillati > Cyanobacteriota > Cyanophyceae > Synechococcales > Prochlorococcaceae > Prochlorococcus > Prochlorococcus sp. MIT 0603. The sequence continues at coordinate 415,842 of NZ_JNAW01000002.1, forward strand.
TAGAGTAACTGCTGATCTAATTAGTTTTAAGTCATATTCTTGAAGGACTACATCTGCCACTTCTAGTATTGGCTCTTTCTTTTCTATTGTTTTTATTAGTTCAGGATCATTCTTTTCACTAAGCCGAAAAAGAGTTACAGGCGTATCAACTGGTGTAAGAAGAACATATTCAATTCCATCAATAGGGACAATCTGTTCAAGAAAGCAGAGTAGTTCGTTTTTTTTGCTATCTGCAACAAGAAGAGTGGGGACTTCGATATTATTTTGAAATTCAGAATCGGACATAATAGTTTGGATAAATGGAACTAAAGAGTTTTAGAGGGATTGCTTTTTGATATTGGCAGAAGATCTGGGCCTTCTCTTAACCACTGTTCAAGTAGGAGCCCTGCAACAGCACTATCAAGCTTTCCTGTTCGATCATTTTGGAGGTTGTACTTATGCCCAGCTTCCCAGCTGCTGCTATGTTCATTTACCCAAGCTAATGGTAAATCAAGCTCTGATGCAATCTTTATCCCATAGTTTTGGCAATGAATAGCCTGATTAGTCAATTTCCCATTTTCATCTAGAGGTAATCCAACAATTAATCCATTTACTTTTCTGTATAAACAATGAGCCTTAATAGTTGCTAAATCTTTTTTATAGCTTGCTCTATAAATAGCTGGAAGCTCAGTAATAGATAGGCCAAGTGGATCACATCCCGCTAACCCAATTCTTTTACGACCAAAATCTATACTTAAAATGGAAGTTGGTTTAGGTTTTATCAATTTACTAACGAGAGGAGACTGAAGGTGATGGCTGTGGGGAGTTGGAAGGCGTAAGCTTTTGTAGCATAGATTCTATTGTCGTCTTATTTAATACTTTAGATTTTAATCTATTTCGTTTTAAGATTGTTTTACCTAAAAGTAGTCTTTCACTTTGTTTAATTAATCCAAGTTTATTAAATAATTTGTTTATCTGCTCATCATTGGTATTAGTTTCTATAAATAATTTGTTCTTAGATAAAGATAATTTATTTAAAACTTGAGTTAATCCATTGTTCAATCTATTATCCCATATAATATCTCTTAAAAACTTTAGAGTTGTAATTTCATCAGGGAAATCTTGTTTTATCAAGCCAGCGATAACGGAAGAAAATCCTTCATTGTTGCAAAACAACAATCCAGTATAGTCATTTGATAGATTAATGATATCTAACAACTGACGATCAATAATCTCTCTTAAATGTACTGATTCACCAGCCATTTCAAGTTTCCATAGCGATCTTGCATTTGATTTATTTATTCTCTCCCATGTAAATATATTGTTTTCACTATTATCAATAGTATGTAAACTATTGGACTTTTTAAAAGGTTCATGATTATTTGATTTAAATGACCATATATTTATAATTTTATGTGGCTGAAAGCCTAGTTCTCTCGCAATTGAAAGTTCATCTATGCAATCTGTTGGATATTTAACTAGCCAATTCGTTTGTGCTCTTGGGACCAAATCTAAGGATTTCTTCATTAAACTAAATTTAACTTCACGTAGGCTGTTAAATATTGGTTCTTTGAAAACCTTAGGTAGAGAAATAGACCAACACGTACCTCTTTTGTTGCTTGGCTTAAGTATTACTGATGCTAGCAATCTATTTCCTTCTAAAGCAACAAGACAACGTGGCTGAATACTTGTAATTCTATTATTGATGGATTCTTCTGCTTTCGCAACACCATTGGTTATAAGTAAAGAATGAAAATTTGGTATGAATTTTTGATGATCTTTAAAGGGGAATTGGAATAAATGGCTTAAACCAAGCAATTCAACCCTAATAGTGTTAGTTCCTTTCTCTTGCAAACGTGTAGCGAGGAGTTTTTCCAACTCTATCTATAGGTTGCTGTATTTACCTTAATTATATTAAGAAGGCCTAATAATAACTATAGGCGTTTGTTGATCTGCATTTCCAGCTGGATTTGTAGTAAGAGCTCTAGTTATTTGATAATGATCTGCTCCTTTGCTTGAACCTAGAATCTTTACTCTGCCTAAATCATTTACATCTACCACTGCTATTTGTATACCAAGCTCTTTAGATAAGCAATCACAATAGGCCTCTACTTTCTCTGGTCCAAGTACTATCATTTGATCATACGGAGGGGTAGTGCCTGTTATGTCATCTATAAGCCTGGCTTGTTCTCCAGCAAGACGATAAAACATACCTTTTATCTTGATAACTTTGAACAAAGAGCCAATGATCCAAGCAAATATAACTCGCAATGGCCCAACTTCGTTGATTAATGATTGCATTCCACAAGCAGTAGCTAAGCTACTTGTAGGATGAAAAAACATGCAAAGAAATCTAGAGAGATAATCAGTTCTTAATGAATCAGGATGATGGTATCTCCCTTGCATTATTGCTAAGGGAGTTTCTCCAATTGTGAGAATATCTCCTGGCAAGATTAATTTAGAGGTGTAATTACTAATTACATTAATGGGATCATCAAGGATCCCTAGCTTGTGAGTCTTAATAGTTATAAGAGAAAAATTGTAAAAACTCCTTATTGAATTTGGTTCTAAACCTTTTGGATAATCTATAGGAATAACAAATCCATCATGAAGTCTCTGTCTACCAAAAGGTCCATAGTTAATCCAATAAATATCCAACCAAATGCTTTCTAGTCTTTTTAATAATTTCTGTCCAGACTTTTCATTAAGTTTAATTTTAATTTGTATATCAGTAGATGCTTTACTTTTAACTATAAAGGCTTGCCAGTATCCATCATTTCTATTTGCAATTTCGGTATTTTTAGATTTTATTGATGTTTTAATTTTAATTTTATTAACACTGTGATTAGATATTAATATAGGATTTATAGTAAATTCTGGAACCATTACTTCCATTCTGTTATGTGGATTGGAAATATTTAATATACCTTCTATTTCAATAACAGATTTCTTTTTAATAACTTTCCAATTAGCAGGAGCCAATTTTAGTGGAGAAAGCCTCTTTAAATAATGTGATAATTGCAAAGAAGCTAAAATACAAGAAAATATAATTATAGTAACTTCCATTTTAATATATTGATAAATGGTGAATTAATCTTAACCTACTATATTCTTTATTTATACATCTAAGATTATTTAATATTAAAAACATTATATTTAATATAAATTCATCTTGGATCAGTATATCCATCTTTTGATGCATCGCTATTATATTCATTAAAGCTTTTTATTGAAATATTAAAGTCAGGAGGTTCCAGCCCAGTTGCAAGGCTTATGGCTGTATTTATCTTTTCTATTGATACCTGACCTTCTTCATCTAGAATAACATTACCTTCGCCATCAATTATTACAATTTGGGGTATGTTACCATGCCAATAATATGCTGGATTAGTATAATCTTTTGTTTTGATGCCCTGAAGATCATCAGTTGTTAAAGGAATTATATCTATTGAGGAAGTCCACAACAATTTTAAGCCTGATATAACAGGTGCAAATTCTTTGCTAGTAGCACTATCATCAAGGTAATAAAAAATTACACTTGTTCGCTTGTTCTTAAGGGAGTCATTGATTGTAGATTGTGGTGGGACCAGTGATCCATTGCCTGCATAGATAGGAAAAATATTGCCATCAAAACTATTAGTATCCCTAGCGGCAAAAGCTGGCGTAATAAAAACAAGTAAAGTAAATACAAGTATGAACAATGGTTTTACAAAAAAGCGCATTCTTTTATCCTTTTATTTATATGTTAGATATATACATGAGTAAATATTGATTCAAAAGAAGAAGGTAATCATCTTGAAATAGTTCGACCCATTCCTTGTGCAATTCCTTTGCCCACCAAACCAATTGCTCGACCCAGTACGTTTGTTAATAGTACAACCATTAAATCACCAATATATTTTAGCAACGATTGAAGTTGTGGAGATAACGCATCTCTTGCCTCAACTAAAAGCGTTATTTGTTTTTGCCACCAGTCTAACCTTTTCAGATCATTATCCCTAGCTTCATTGATTAATACAGAATCTATTTTACCATTGTTTAATGTAAATAATTCACGCTTACTTTCATATAATTGGATAGGAAGCTCTATTAGGTGATGCCATCTTCGTTGGCTATTTAGTTGGTTTCTAAGCCTTTCAAGCTCTCTTGTTGAAACAAGAGCAGGTGCTAATAGATATTCCCTTAACTCTGGCCATTCAGAACATAAACTTATTAATTCAGAACTAATAAGTTCACCTGTACGTATTAGCCAATTCATTATAAGTGTTTCTAGTTTTAGTAGAGATCTAGGATCATCTGATGAAAGTATACTGCCTTCTACTAATAGAGGTTTCTCTAGAACCAATGTATCAAGCATTAATGAAGGTCTTGGTAGCTCTTCATCTACTTCGTTTAGGTCAATAGTTTCTAATAGTTGATCTGCTATAGATGTTATTTTGCCGTTTTTCATCAATCTAGTATATGAACCAGAAAGTTGTCTAATTGCTTGTTTGCGGATTTCATTTTCTAATGAAATCCATTCTTCGACATAGTTATCATTTAGCTTATCTCTTTTTTGAAAATTACTTATAATATTATCAATCTGATGCAAAAGAGCTGATAATAAAACTCTCTGATTCTCTTCATTTAACGCTTGAATTGCAAAGATGCTGCCTGTGTTATTTCCTATGCCAGATTTGATTGATTGACCAGTTCGCTCAAGAATCTGCGACCAGACAGCTTTTGAGCCTCTCCCAGGAATAGTAATATTTGTTGAATAGTATCTTGTTTCTTTAGGCTTATTGGAATTATTTAATATATAGGAAATATGTATTGGTGCCCAAATTCTAAGTAAAAGAGCTTTAGCACTTTTTATCTCTCTTCGCCTTCCATTAATAACTAGTGATCTTAATAAATTATTTGACTTAACAGTTGATAATAAATTTAAACTATTTAATTCTTTGCTTATACTTTCAAGACTATTTGCTAATAAACCATTACCTAGTGAATGTAATATTGATAGTTTTTCATAGTCTTTCTTTAAGGGTTCGTTTAGTCTGACGACTCTTCCTCCATTAAAAAGATTCGTAATAGTCTCTTTTAACAAATGAATATCTGGATTTTGTAGTATCCCTTCGCATTCGCAATTAAGGATCTCATTTGGATTAAGTGATGTTCTAGCTGGCAGTAATAAAAGTAATGGGGAAGGTTTCCACTTGTCTTTTAGGAGCATTATTTCATTCATTGTGATACTTTCTATTTCTAAACTTTCAACGGACCAAATCACAAGAGAAGGATGCTGTGTTAGCTCTTCTTTTTTAAGAAAGACCTGTAGGTTGGAATCATATGAATTTAATTGAATTGATAATGATTCACCAAGTAGATCTGGTGCTATAAGTAAAACTTGCTTAGGTGCGTCTTCAATCAAATGACTTTTATTGTACTGATAACCTAAACGTAACTAACTTTGCCTTCGTCATCCAGTCTTTTTGGATATAAATGTTTCTTTTACTTTAATAACTTTTGTTTATGCAAAATCTTTGTTTTGATTAGTCAAATCTTGCATGCTTTGGTTGTTTACAATATGAAGCGCTTCCTTGAGATCAATTGCCCCGTCATAAAGAGCCCTCCCAACAATTACTCCACAAACCCCACTTTTTTCTAAACCAGTTATTGAAAGGATGTCTGAGATATTACCTATACCACCAGAAGCAATTACTGGGACGGTTGAAGCTGATGCCATTTTTTGAAGGAATTTAAGATTAGGACCTTTTAACGTTCCGTCTGTTGATATATCAGTAGTGATTATTTCTGCGATGTCAGTTTTTGAAAATGTTCTAATTAGTTCTTCAGCTTCGGTATCACTTTTGTTTACCCATCCTCTAGTGGCTACTTTCCCGTCTTTTGCGTCTATTCCTACTATAATTTTTCCAGGATGTTTAGATGCAAGTAATTGAACAGTTTCAGGAGATTCAATAGCAATAGTTCCAAGGATAACCCTATCAATTCCTTCCTTTATTAATTCTTCGGCTCTTTGTGTAGTTCTAATTCCACCTCCTATCTGAACTGGAATTCTCAGGGCTTTTTTTATAGATTTAATTATATGGTCATTTACAGGCTTCCCTGTTTTCGCGCCATCTAGATCTACTATATGCAATCTTTTCGCTCCCATGCGCTCCCATGTAAGGGCTTGCTCTATAGGATTACTATTGAATTCGGTGACTTGACCATAGTTCCCTTGAAGTAATCTCACGCATTTACCATTTAGCAAATCAATGGCTGGAATGATCTCAATCACAAATAATTGTTTCTCTACATATATCCTGCATTGCAATGGTTTTGTTTGCAAAGCTCTTAACGCGCTTCAATAGAGAAGTAATTTGCTTTACTACTTTGAAAACTTTATTTATGGGAGGTACTCGCTTTGTGGGGAAGGCCTTGGTTCGTAATTTTATGGAGAAAGGTTATGACATTACGATTTTTACAAGAGGTAAAAAGGAGCCCCCACAAAACATCAGACATATTAATGGCGATCGAAATACAGATGATATAAAGAAATTAGCAGGATTGAAATTCGATGTAATTGTTGATAGCTCTGGAAGATCACTTCAAGAGACTAAAGAATTAATAGAAGTTGTAGGAACTCCTAATCATAGACTTATATATATAAGTTCTGCGGGGGTGTATGCAGATACTGGGGAATGGCCGGTAGATGAATCTTCTTTAATTGATCCTAATAGCAGGCATATAGGTAAAGTAGAAACTGAGGAATGGCTTAAGACGACTGGCATCCCTTTTACAAGTTTTCGTCCAACTTATATTTATGGACCTGGTAATTATAACCCTATAGAAAAATGGTTCTTTGATCGCATTATCTATGAAAGGCCTATTCCTATTCCTTTAGAAGGTGATACTATTACTCAACTTGGTCATGTCTCTGATTTGGCCGATGCAATAACGTTAAGTTTAGATTCAAGTAATTCAAGTAATAAAATTTATAATGTTTCAGGCAAAAAAGGAGTTACTTTTAAGGGTTTATTAAGCATAGCTGCAAAAGCTTGTGGTAAAGATCCTAGAAAAATAAGAATTGAGTCTTTCAATCCAAAAGGCCTAGATAAGAAAGAGCGGAAGCTTTTCCCATTAAGGCTTAATCACTTTTTGACAGATATTAGTCTGATTCAAAATGATCTAAATTGGCAACCGAAATTCAATCTTGAAGAAGGATTCTCAGATAGTTATAAGAATGACTATCTTTTAAATGCAACTCAAAGCCCTGATTTTAATTCTGATATTACACTGATTGGATCTTAATATATTTATAAGCAGAGATTATAGAAGCTATAAAGGATAACCAGAAGAATAAGTATCCAAGTGTTTTTATAATTAGAATATTGTTAGGGTATATGAGGAATATTACGCTAAAAAATTGCAGAAAAGTTTTTAATTTACCAGTAATAGAAGCTTTAATTGCCTTCTTATTACTTTTTCTCCAGGATGTAATTACCAACTCTCTAGTAAATAATATCCATACTGCCCATATTGGAAGTATTCCATTTTTAGTTAACCATAAAAAAGGAGCAATTAATAAAATTTTATCTGCTAATGGATCAATTTCCGCTCCCCAACTAGTACCTCCTCCTGCTTTCCTAGCCATAAATCCATCCAACCAATCACTTATCCCGCCAAGTATAATTAATAGCAATGCTATAAATATCTTGTTAAATGAAAGTGAAATTAATATTGGCAATCCAATAATTATTCGAAAATTAGTTGTTACGTTGGCTATTCTGCGATAAAGTATTTTTCTTTCAGTTGACATTTATATGTTTATTTATAACTACATGAAATATAACATATAAGTTACTCTTATTCTTAATAAACATAAGCCTCTATATATTTCAATCTATCTGGGATTTTAAGATTTGTTGATTTATTTTTATCAATGTGCGAATATCATAGATGATTATTTAGTATGATGACCTTATTTTTATTGTTTGTCTTAGCAGCATCATTGGTTTCAATGGTCTACATAGTTCGTCGTCTAGAGGAGAATTGAAATCTATTTTCAGTTTGCAATCCTTTTATCAATTATGAATTGATTCGAACTATAGGTATATTCTATGAATGTAAAAAGAATTAGATTAGATTCTGGCTTAGATCTCAAAGATTCACTAGAGAGTCTCAGTAGGGATTCTAATATTAATGGATTTATATTAGGAGTTGTAGGAGACCTTTCTAAAGCAACTATACAATGTCCTGGAAATAATAAAGCAAGTACTTTGAATGGTCATCTGGAAATAATATCTTTAAATGGTTCTTTATCCTCTGGTTCAGTACATTTACACTTAAGTGTTTCCGATGGTGAATGTCATGTTTGGGGAGGGCATTTAGAAAGCGGTTCTATTGTTCATAAAGGAGCAGATATATTAATTGGTTTGTTGCAAGAGCAATCATCTCTAGCTGAGAATATTACAACTTCTATAAATAACGATGTTGCTTCGCCACTGCAAGTTGCAGTATTACCTAATTGCCCTTGGTCTAAAAGGATTATTAGATTACTATCGTCCGGAGAAATACCCTATAATATAATTAGTGTAGAAGAAGAATCCACTTTTATAAACATAAAAAATATCACAGGAAGTTCAACTTTTCCTCAGGTTTTTATTAAAGGAAAGTATATTGGTGGTTATGATCAATTTCTCAAACTTTATACCTCAGGTCAGCTATAATAAACTAAATGAATATCATATCTTTCTTTGAAAAAAGTAATAAATACTGGAAACTGAAACCATTTTGGTGCAAGCCTTTCTCAATTATAATTACTGGCATTTTTATTTTGATTATTGGCTTCAAAATTTTTTCAATGTTTTGGATTAGGACAATCATATCTTTAATTATTTTTTCATGGTGGGCTCTTTTCTTGATTATTGCACCATATTCCTATGACCAAATAGAATTACCTGATTAACATTTAAATGAAGACCAATTTTTATATTAGACCATTAGAAGAAATTGACATTAATACAGTTACATATTGGGCTCGTAATGAGGGCTTTGCTCCTGGTCTTGAGGACGTTAACATTTATAAAAATACTGATACTCAAGGTCTGTGGATAGGGGCTTTAGATTCTCAACCAATAGGCTGCATAGCAGGAGTAAAATATAATTCCAATTATGGATTCCTTGGACTATTTATTGTAGATCAACCTTATAGAGGTAGAGGATATGGCCTACAACTTTGGAAGCATGTAATTCATCACTTGGACGATATTTCTTGTTTAGGATTAGAAGCAGCACCTAATAGAATTACAGATTATGAATCTTGGGGCTTTAAAACCTCTTCTATAACTACTCGTTGGGAACTAAATAGTGCACCTTGCATATCTGCATTGAAAAACTTCTCATATAATGTAGATAAATATATGCTTTTAGAAGGCAATCAAATACCACCTAATATAATCACTAATTATGATAAAAATAAGGAAAACACACCTAGACCCCATTTCCTATCTAATTGGTTAAATCATAAGTCTGGAACTGTCATAGCAATAGTAGATCATTCTGGGGAATGCGTTGCTTTTTGCCGTATTAGGCCTTGTCTTTTGAAAAATGGTATTGGTTATAGAATTGGCCCACTTGTTGCTGATAGTTCTCTGTTAGCTAAATTAATTCTAAAACATCTTGTATTGAGATATCAGGGTACGATATTAATCGATTCACCTGGTATAAATATTAAAGCTAATAAGTTATTTAGGTCTTTAGGTTCCAGTTCTATATCTTATACGGTAAGAATGTATAAAGGCAGTCAACCATCTATTTCGATGAATGAGATCTATGGTCTAGCTTGCCTTGAACTTGGATAATCTATACTACATTATTGTGTTCTGGCTTCACTCTTATTGCGCAAGATTATCTTTTCTTTATTAAGTTCTTGTTCTAATTGTTGTATTAACTTAGAAACAAGTGATTGAAACTCTGGTTGACAACCTTTGAATGCTGCTTTATGACGTATCGATTCATTTCTAGTGCGTAAGTCAGTTAACATTAACTGCAATGAATCGATTATTGGGTTGGTCTCCATTGAATTTATGCTTCGATTGGTTCTTCTACATTTATATTAAAGCTTTGAATAGCTTTTTTCATAGTTATTTTCTGATTTTCTTCATTACTAGTTACTTCTATAATAGTGCCGATTGCTTCCTTTGTATTTAGCGCCTCTATGCAACTCTTTGCAACTAGTCTTCTAGGGATAGATCCTTCGTCTTGTGAATTGCTTTTTGTATATAGTATAGATTGTTTCTCTAGATTATCTTCATCTTCTTTAAGTCCGCCAGGTCTGATTATTGTCCAATCAATCCCACTGTTTATAACTTTACTCTCACCAAATTTTTTCCATAAGAGAATTAAGCCAAAAAGATTAAGCGGATGAAATAATTTCCCAACACATAATGAACTAACAAGAATAATCCTTTTAACCCCATTCTTCTTGCAACTTTCGACTTGATTATTAACTCCTAGGGCATCAACTCTAGATGGACCTGTTAAATCTATATTAGCTCTAGCACCTGTGGCAATTATTAATACATCTATACCTTTAAGGGCATCATTTAATTCGTCACTATTAAATAAAGATAACCTGATTGTTTTACACGAAGATAATGAATTTGGTATAACGGAATCTTTTCTTACTATTAGGCTAACATCATTTTTGTTCTTCAGTGCCTCTTCTGCGATTCTATATCCAGTTTTACCTGATGCACCACTTACAGCAATTTTCATATTAAAATTTATAGGTGTAATTATTATATCCTTTTTAGTTTTAAAGTTATTGAAGATTTGAAAAGATTCTATTTAAGCTTTTGTGTGTATAAAAGGTTTTTTTCTTAGTGGGTACAGTTCTTTGCATATATCACATCTAGTCCCATCACAGCCTCTTGCTGAGCAATAAGCCCGACCATAATAAATTATCTGAAGATGTAATTTGTTCCATTTTTCTTTTGGGAAAATTTTTTTGAGGTCTTTTTCAGTTTCCCTTACATTTTTGCCTGAGGTTAACCCCCACCTTTGCGCCAGCCTATGAATATGAGTATCTACAGGAAATGATGGCACTCCAAATGCTTGAGCCATAACCACACTTGCTGTTTTATGGCCAACACCTGGCAATGATTCAAGAAGACTAAGTTCCTTTGGTACTTCATTTTGATATTTATTTAGGATTATTTTCGATAATTTAAATATGTTCTTAGCTTTTGTATTTGCAAGACCAAGTTGTTTGATGTATGAGTAAATATGTTTTTCTCCTAGCTTATATAAATCTTTTGCACTATTACCATGTTTAAACAACTCAGGAGTCAACTCGTTTACTTTCTTGTCAGTGGATTGTGCACTTAGTAATACTGATACAAGAAGCGTGAATGCATTATTGTGATATAAAGGTATTGGAGGGTTAGGAAAAGTTTCATCTAGTCTGTGAATTATTAATTTAGATCTTTGAATTCTGTTCATCTTTTTTATGCTTTTAAATTGTGAAAGAAGTACACCTGCAAATTACTGACCTTAGTCATCACTATGGAGATATTACTAGTAACGAGCTTTCTTTAAATTCTATAAATTTATCTCTATATAAAGGTGAACTTCTTGGCTTGTTAGGTCCTTCAGGTTGCGGCAAAACGACATTATTACGATTGATTGCTGGGTTTGAGACGCCTACTCAAGGCTCCATATCAATTGATAACCAAGTTATTTCATCATCTATTTATACTTGCCCTCCTGAAAAGAGAGGCATAGGTATGGTTTTCCAGGATTATGCACTTTTCCCTCATTTGGATGTTTGGAATAATATTTGTTTTGGATTAAAGCCTTCCCAAGATAAAAGTAGAGCCTACTGGCTTCTTGAATTACTTGGTCTAAATGACTTGCAGAAAAGATATCCACATGAATTATCAGGAGGACAACGCCAACGACTCGGACTTGCAAGAGCATTAGCTCCTGGAACTTCTTTAGTGCTATTGGATGAACCTTTTAGCAGCCTAGATGTAGAAGTACGGTATAGATTAAGAAATCAATTAAGCGATGTTTTGAAAACTTGTTCGGCCACCGCGATTTTAGTAACACATGACCCTCAAGAAGCACTTGGTATATGTGATCGTGTAGCAGTAATGCGTGCAGGTGTTATTCATCAATGCTCGACCCCTCTTGATTTACTAACAAATCCAGATACTCCTTTCATTGGACATTTTGTATCTCAAAATAATTTAGTTAAAATACATTTGAAAAATGGTTCATATAGCTCACCATTTGGAGATATTTTGGTCCAGACACATCTTCTTAAGTCTCCACCTCATACCCTAATGTTTGATGAAATATCGCTAGAGCTATTTCCATCGCCCGAAGGTAAAGCTATCATTAAAGGAAAGGAGTTTAATAATACAAACTGGATTTTTCGTGTTCAATATGATGATCAAGTCCTTAGAGTCTCATCACCTTTAGATTCTGATATGCAAATTGGTGATAGTTGCAAGATTAAGTTTATTTCTGGTAAATATGGTTATCTTTTCCCTGGTTGCATATCATGTGTTCTTAAATCATAAAAAGAAGTTGATTTGTTGGTTAGGGATATGATTTATCTGCCACATTGACATTTTCCACCTTTCCAATTTGAGCATTTAGAGCGTTTACATTTTTTCTTTTTATTAATATAAAACAAGTCTTTTTTATATAGCAAACAGTATTTGTCTTTACTTTTATCATCTATACTATACAAAATCTTTCATGGCAATTGAGATTCATTATCATATTCGAATTAACCTTTTACGACCTATTGTATGTATTTTTATAATTACCTTGTATCATTTGTATATGCATTCATCTGAAGGAGTCCTTTGGTTGTTTGTTTAATCGCTTCATGATTATTCAACATGACTGAGACCATACTGAATAAGCTGAACCTCAGCTCAAGTCCAGCAGGCCGTGCAATAGCTCAGCCTATGGACTCTCATTTGATAGAACTTCTTTATCAGCATTTAACCATTGAGAGGAATGCAAGCGCACAGTATTTTGCAATCTCAATTTGGTTTGCAGAAAGAGATCTAACTGGATTTGCAGAATTTTTCAAACAGGAGTCTTTCGATGAACACGAACATGCTTGTAATATTGCCAATTATTTAGTAGCGAGAGGCCAAACGGTAGTTCTTCATGATATTTCAGCTCCAAAACAGCAATGGTCATCTATAGAGGAAGTAATAGCTGATTCTTTTCAAATGGAAGCAGATGTAACAACATCTATTCATCAGCTCTATTCATCTGCAGAGAGATCGAATGACACAAGAACAACAGTCTTTTTAGACCCTATTATTGAAGCACAAATAAAATCAGAAGATACTTTTGCGCATATATTATCTAGAGTTCAGTTTGCAGATAATCAACCATCAGCATTATTAATAATAGATGGCGAATTTAATACTAATAAGAATTAAGTAATGTTTTTTATTTAGACCTAAAGAGGTCTGTTACATAATTCATATAAGAACAATTTTGAGATGCTTGATTGAAATTTACTCCTGAACTGTTCTGATATATCTATTAACTCAAGCCTTCTTTGTTTCAATGAGATTATTTCATTTAAAAGTCTCTCCCTAAGTATTTTATCCTTTGAATTTTGCAAGGAGATAGTTACAGTTTTATATCTATGACGTATATATTCAATCTCCCTACAGAGGCTTCCTATTAGTGAATCTGAAATTGTTAGTGATTTATTCATATTAATTATGCTGATAATGGGGATTCTTCTACAAACTCTGGGGCTAAGCTCAAGGTGCTTTCTCCTGATGGAGCTAGAAGAAGGTCGGCCGACCTAAGTCTGCTGATTAAGCGAGTTGATGTGACACGAGTTGAGCCAATTAGTTCGCCTATCCTCTCGTGAGTCAACCTAAAAGGAAGTTGGCACCAATCTCCACATCTTCTACCTAATCTATTTACTAGTAAAGCAAATAATGCTTGTAGCCTTTGTTCTGCATTACCTAGGTGTCTAATTCTTAGAAGTTGAAGTGTCCATTCGTTAACTGCGTCAAAACCATTTGCTTCAGAGGCTTCTGTATCACTTCTAAAGCAAAGTTGAGTAAGAGCCTCAACACAAATGCCTTCACTGCAGAGCCTGTCAGTTCTGAGTTGGTCACCTGATTGAAGGAATGCAAGAGTCATACCTTCAGTCTCTTCACAAGGACAATAGACTCTTGCGATTCCATCAATTACTTCTAGACAAGAACCTCCAGTTCTAGCTGATGGATCAATCAATACTGTTTGGCCTACGGACAATCTGACTTTAGGCACCGGACCGTCTGGCAAGAAACGATAATTCATTTACCGGTAGTTGCTCTTGCTATTGAGAATAAATATCAACTTACACCAGAAGAGCGCTCTTTTGCAATAGATTCTCAATAGCAAGAGGGTACTTGCGATTCTTGTCGTTTTGATCGTCGTATTTGTGATATTTTTTACATCTTTTGTCTGGAATTCTTTATTTTTGGAGAACATTTATAACTTCCATGAGTAGGCAATTAATGAATTCTGGATAAAAAAAGAGCCTTCTTTTTGAGAAGACTCTTTTTTTATTAAAGCCAAATTTACGCAAAGGTATTAATTTTGGATATTTGGCTGGTTAGCCAGCTGTGATTTTAGCGTCTTCCATATTGTCGAACGCCTTGCCCACTCGCTTGAAGTCAAACCCCATACCTCTCAAGGCATGCCATAGATGTCCTTGAAGGAAGAAGAATCCAAGATAAAAGTGAACATTTGATAGCCAAGCTCTTGCTGTATGTGCATCGGCAGGCAAATCAGCTGTATCTACAAAATAAGGAGCAAACTCAAACTTAAGACTTAGAACCTCTCCATAGAGATCTGTTGGATAGATAGTAGTATTTGATGCGCACCAAAATGCTGCAACAAATGCACAATAAGCAACACCAGCTAAGGAGTAAGAGAGAACAGATTCAGCTGATAGAAGACCCTTCCCTTTAAATTCGGTGTATGTTCCATATTGTTTTGTAGCAATATGAAAAGCACCACCAATAATTAGGAAAAATGCTAGGAATGCATGCCCGCCCATTACATCTTCCAAACTATTAATAGTTAAGAAGTCAGCCTGATGGTTCCATATCATCCCAAGATCTAGGTTGTACTGAATTGTCCTAGTAACACCTTGAGCACTATCGTAGATTCCATGGATTCTTGCCCATTCAACGAATTGTATGTTTCCAAGGCCCAGGAAAATCAAGTGATGCCCGAGAATAAAAGTCAGCCTGTCTGGATCATCCCATTCAAAGTCAAACTTTTTAGCTCTTGAACCATCAGGATAATTCCCAAGATCCCCTTCATATCTCATCGAATGTAAAAGGCCACCGGCCCCAAGCACTCCAGAGAAAATCAGATGTAATACAGCTATGACAGTACAACCATATGGTTCTGTAATAACACCATTTGATACTCCACCAATGCCAAGACCAGCTAGATGAGGAAGGCAAATAAGGTTTTGATTGCCCATCGGCAATGATGAGTCATAACGAGCGAGTTCAAAGAGAGTAAAAGCTCCAGCCCAGAACATCATCAAACCAGCATGTGCTGCATGGGCTGCGATGAATTTTCCTGAACGGTTCGTCGTCCCTGAGTTGCCCGCATACCAAGCGTAAGTAACGTTTGGGTTCCCGTAGGTCTGCACGAGAGAAATTTTTAAAGGCTCTATTAAATTATTGGACTCTTAAAGAACTGAGTAATCGCATTTCACATTGCTTATTACTAATGTAGCTTTTATACTTGATTTTGTATTCATCTGCTACTTCCTATGTCTAATATTTGATAAGTGTATGTTAATTGATACTCTTATAGAATTATTTTAACAACCTTCCGTTTATTCCAAACCGTTTTTTTTTTTTAGATGTGAGTTTTATTTCAGGATCAGATTTAAATAAGCTTCTTAACGATCACTTTGAATTTGATCTTATTTATACTAAAACACTCTTTATAATTTTGGGACTTTTAGGAGATTTTGACAGCTTTGAATATATCCAGTCTATTTTACCTTATTTAGAAAAACTACGAGAAGCACATATTAATTTAGTTATTATTGGAATTGGTGACAATACCTCTAAAAAATACTTTTGCGATTATACAAAATTACCCTATGAATATTTAAATACTGTGCCGGATTCAAAAATCCACAATAAACTTTGTCTAGAGTCAGGTCTAGATTTACCGATAAACCCTATATTCAACCTTACTCTTATGTGCCTAGGCATTAACTCACCAGGGACAATTAAAGAGGTGTTACGGGGATATACAGGCGACAAATATGCTAAGCAGATATTTAATTCACAACAAACAATAGATTTTTTCACATTGCTAAAATTTAAAGCAGAAATATTTGATTTAATATCAAAAGATGGCTCCCTTAGACCATTTGAGCTGGCTTCGATGAGACTAATGAACATGTTAGAAGTTATTTCCAAATGGAATATCTATATGAATAATCATTCTTGTCTTACTCAAAGAAGTGGAACATTTTTAATAGGCTCAAATCAAGAACTCTTATATTCTTATAAGTCTAGGGGGCTTTTAAGTTTCTCAGAAACGATGTCTAATCCTATGCAATTTCTTCAAGAATGGCTTTGATCATTTTTATAATATGAGCTATAAAGTATGCAAGCGATGTGGTTCAAGTGACCTCATA
Organism: Prochlorococcus sp. MIT 0603; assembly: GCF_000760215.1. Classification (NCBI taxonomy): domain Bacteria; kingdom Bacillati; phylum Cyanobacteriota; class Cyanophyceae; order Synechococcales; family Prochlorococcaceae; genus Prochlorococcus; species Prochlorococcus sp. MIT 0603. Next base: position 432,520 of record NZ_JNAW01000002.1, read on the forward strand.
GCAGATAGGGCTTTAGCCGGACGTTTGATTTGCAGTGTATGTGGCTCATCTTCTTTAAAAAATTCTTATAATTTCATTAATAAAAGCCTTTTGCCAAAATCTTATGGAAAGTTTATTTTCTATTTATTATTAGCTTTTTTCATAATATTTATTATATTTTAAATTGCAGGCATTGCTGCCCAATAACCATTTTTATTTAATACAGTAACTTGATAATCATATAAGCTACTTATATTTTCAGAAGTTATTATTTTATGTGGTTCCCCGTCTGCAATTATATTATTATCTTTTAATAAGATAATCCTATTGGTTTCTGGTATTATATTTTCTATATTATTTGTAGAGTACAATAAAGTTATACCATTGCTACTTAAAAGGCTTAAAGTTCTTAATAGTTTAAATTTTGATTTTATATCTAACATGCTTGTTGGTTCATCTAGAATAAGTACTTTAGGATTATTTATTATAGCTCTAGCAATTAACACCCTTCTTTTTTGACCATCAGAAAGTAGATTATAAGGTATATTAATTATGGTTTCTAAATCCATATTTTTAACAATGAGGTTATAATTCTCTAAATCCTGAGAATTAATTAATCCCTTGTTTACAAGTCCAAAAGTTCCTTGATAGCCAGACAATATTACTTCAGATGTTATCATTTGACTTTTTATTCTTGAATCTATTTCAGTAAGTACAAATCCAATTCTAGTTCGAAGTTCCCATATATTAATGTTATTCAAATTAAATAATTTGATATAAGAGTCCTTTTTGGCTAGTGGGTAGATTAACTTAACAATAGCCTTGATAATTGTCGACTTACCAGAACCGTTTGAGCCTATAATAACAGTATTATCAAAAGAAGATATTCGAAGGTTTAGATTCTTAAGTACCGTTTTATTTTTATAACATATATCTATATTTTTAAATTCAACCCAGTCATTACTTTTCAAAGTTGCTGACTCCACATTATATATAGTTCCCAGCTAGAAAAAAGGAAAATAGCCAAGTACAACCAATTAAGCCATATAGGCCTTTGATTGTTTTTCATTAGAGCAATAAAAAGATACCTACAGGGACTAGAAGCCTTATAGCAACATTTATGATTAAACTTCTGGAGTTCTCATTTTCTAACTTTGGATTGGCTGGTGGATATAACATAGATATGTCTTGATGAACAGTATTTGTATCTGTATTAGTTGGATATAGCTCCCAAGGCTTGTCTTTTGTATCTGAACTTTTAAACCAATCCCAATAATACTGAACCATCTTATCTTCACCTAGCAATTTAACATTGTCTTTCTCAAGAAAACCCATTTGCTCGTTATAAGTTTGTGTTCTTAAAATCATATAATCTTCTGCAAAAACTTTATAGAATACACGACGTTGTAACTGCTTAAATAATAGTAATTTTGTAATCAAGGTATTCCTCATGAATTTCCTATAGTGCCTGACTATTACCCTTGATTGATTTTTGGATAAAGGTATATGATCCAAAACCTGAATATAACGTGCTTTTTTGGGATCACCTTTATATATTACTATCCTTCCTGGGGGGAGGAACTTTATCCTTATAAACTCACCTTTGTCTTTGTCTTTGTATTTGTATATACTTTCAATCTGTGTAACTTCTTTTGTTATTTCTTGATTAAAACTTGTAATAACTTTCCTGTTAACCTCATTGTCCGGTATTGTTTCACCATGAACCCAGAACAAATGAAGTATATCTAGGTGGTTCTCTAATATTCGTGCCCATTCACATTTGAAATCGACTACTACTTCTTCATATGAGTAGTCATTAATGTCGAATCCATAGTTATTAAGTAAGCTAGAATCTAGTGAATTGCTTATGGTAAAATCATTTAAATTAGTTTTTGCTTTACCTGTGTAGTAAATATAAATATAATCACCAATTTCTTTGCAAACATATTGATATAAATGTATCTTACTTGCGTAGTTATCGTAGTTATCGTCAACAATATGATTACAAGTGATTCTACTTAAGTTTGTACATTTTCCATCAGAAGAGAATCTTGCGCCATGGTAAGGGCAGACTAGTTCTCCATCTATAACTTCACCCCCTATAAAGGATGCACCTCTATGCGGACAAAGGTCTTTTACGCATCTCAACTCAGATTGTTTGTCCTTATAGACAACGAGAGGCTCGTTGAACATTGTGAAAAAGTATGCTTTCCCTTTGCTTAATTCTTTTACACTACAAACCGCATACCATCCTAATAGTCCAGTTTTTAGTTGGTTAGATGGCTTTTGAGCTTTGCTGTTAATAGCAGAATCGTCATTATTACTTGTAGATATGGTGTTTTCTAATGAGCTACCCGTGCCCAGTTGAACCTTATTAAATTGTGCGATTCCTTCGTCATTCATAGCTTGCGTTAACTTAAAGCATTGATTTCGCCCTAAGTTAATTTTGATACTACCCTAAAGGTCTTGAAAGATGGTGATGGGGATATTTATTTAAAGGATCTGTAGCTTGATTTTAAGTAAAGGGGTGACACAGCTGAAATTATTTCGAGTTGTAATTGTCCCTTCGTTTATTTATATGTACTTTATTGCTGTTGTAAATCTGATTGTTTAAGAGCTGTTTTGCTCTCTAAGTATTCAGTAGCTTCCTCGAGATCATTGCAAAACTTGCAGGTTCCAAGGTAGCAACCAAGGTATCTTTGAAATGAACTCTTACCTCCAGATAGCTCGTATGTATGGACTGTTCCGCCTTGTGGTGTGGTTAGAACAAGTTCAGGTGCTGAGCTCATTTAAATTAAAAGCTTTTTTAAAAAATGCAATTTGCCCCGCCTTTGCGCAATGAGTAATTAGACCTATATAAAGCTTAGTGATTACTTCTAGGAATTATTTATAACTGTTATGAGGTATGCATTTAATTTTGACGAATTTAAAAAGACTGCCTAAAAAAGTGTATACGTTTTCGGCAGTAATGAATATAGTAAATACCTTACTCCCTAGATAAAATAATACTTTTACTAGCTATCATTGAATAACATATAAATATTTATCTTTTTTTTAAACTATAGGAATACTTTGATAGCAATATAATCTTTGGATATTTATTTATACTTAGATATATGACTAAGCAGATATTAAAAGGAATAATAACAAGTATATATTTATTTCACGTGCTAATATTTTAATAATTGTATTTAAAGTAGCTTGTTGTTCTGACTGGTCTCAACCTACAGCTAAACAATTATGTAGCTCTCTTTTGGTTTCGGTAATAATGCCTCTCAACTCATCAGATTTAGTTATTATTTCCAAAGTTCTCAGTGAGACTTCTTAGAAGAATATTCCTTGATTTTCTGGATTTATCTTTGTCGCTCCTTTTAGCTTCGATCCAGTGAGTTATCTTTTGTACATCATAATTTAAATAAAGAATTTCTCATTGGTTTTTAATTTGTTTATTCGGGGAGTCTTAACCAATATGATTGGAATATATGAGCTTACTAGAGATGAACTTTGTCTTTGCGATTTGAAGTATCGCTCAAAATAACTGGTATGACAGCATCGTGGGCTCATTTCTGCTCCTATTGTAAATGGATTTCATCCATGAACCAATTTTTAAATAATTCTATAATTAGTAGCGATCGGTAACAGTTTCAATAAGCGATGTAAATTTTCTAGCCTTCTTTCGCAACTTTTGTATATCTTGGATCCGTATTTTATTACATATTACTCGTGCAGACCTACGGAGACCCCAACGTTTCCTATGCATGGTATGCGGCAAATGCTGGCGCTGTTACTAACAAATCCGGCAGATTTATTTCATCGCATATTGCGCATACGGGCCTCATTTGCTTCGGAGCCGGTGCAAACACCCTTTTTGAATTAGCTCGTTACAACCCTGATGTGCCAATGGGCTCACAGGGACTTGTTGTTCTTCCTCATCTTGCAGGGCTTGGTTTAGGTGGAATTTCTAATGGTGTTTTTACTGACACTTACCAGTTGTTAGTCGTAGCCATACTTCATCTGATTCTTTCAGGTGTTTATGGCGGTGGTGGTATGCTCCACGCCTTTAGATACGAGGAAAAACTAGAGAGTTATCCTTCTACATCAAGAGCAAATAAGTTTAAGTTTGATTGGAATGATCCAGACAGACTTACCTTTATTCTTGGTCACCATTTGCTTTTCCTTGCAGCTGGCAACATTCAGTTTGTTGAATGGGCTAAGTGGCATGGAATTTATGATTCTGCATCTGGAGCTGTTCGTCAGGTTGAATACAACCTAGACCTTGGCATGATCTGGAATCATCAATTTGACTTCCTTTCTATAAGTAGCTTGGAAGACATTATGGGTGGACATGCTTTCTTGGCATTCTTTATGGCTGCTGGAGGAATTTTCCACATCCTTACTAAGAATTATGGTGAGTACAACTCATTTAAAGGAGCTGACATCCTTTCTGCTGAATTTGTACTTTCAACATCATTAGCAGGTGCTGCTTATACAGCATTTGTTGCCGCATTATGGTGTGCATCTAATACCACCATTTACCCAGTTGATCTTTATGGTCAGATTCTTGAGTTTAAATTAGGAATTGCACCTTATTGGATTGATACTGATACATCCCTAGCCGCTGATGCACACACAGGTCGTGCATGGTTGACCAATGTTCACTTCTTCATTGGATTCTTCTATCTTCAAGGTCATTTCTTCCATGGTTTAAGAGCCCTTGGATTTGACTTCAGAAGTATCGGCAGATTGTTTGACAATCTTGAGTCAACAGAAACTTCCCTTAATTAGAGAAGTTTAAATAGGCTTAAGGCTTGTTAAAAAAAAGGAAGCCCCAATCCTGGGGCTTCCTTTTTTGATGGTTAAATTCTTGCTAATATTGTAAATTGTATTATTTGATTTAAATTAAAATCGATTCTCAAAAGATATTATATGAATATTATTTTTAGCTGATGATCTAATTTTCTCTTGTATATTAAGGAAAAAGTATTAATGTCACTCAAAGATCAACTAGGAACAAAGGTCTTTACTAAGGAAGGTACAGACCAGGACAGAAAAGGGAAGGTGCTTCCTATGAAGCCTGAGAATATATTGCCAATTTGGCAATTGTTAATAGCTGGGCTGAGTGCAGTCATATGTGTAATACCTATAGTTATTAATTTATTCAATCAGGCTAACCATTAGATTATCTAGCCTTCAACAGGTCGAACTTTTTCTTTTCCTGCTGTAGGCTTTTTATCTTATAATTTCAATTATCTGATCTTTGGTTTGGCTTGTTACTTATTCTTTTTCTTAACTTCTAAAGAAATCAAGTTGAGAATAGTAAAATTATTTCTACAAGATAAATAGATCAATATAAGCTGATTTTTTAATCTTTTTATTCCCTCTTAATCAAATATTATTCCAAACTATTAATTAATAATTTGTCTCTGGACATCATACTTAAGGTTTAAATGACTTGTTAAATAAAAAGATCAATGAACGAGTTGCTAAGGTTAAAGTTAAGTTTATAAGCAATAAAGATAAAGTCTTCTTGTTAAATCCTTTTGTGTAATAATTTATTCTTCTATTGACTTCTATCAGTTTTTTAAATGGGGATATGCTTGAGAATATTATAAGCTTTAATTGTGAGAACAGTTTATATTTAGTGTATATTAATTCTATTTTTGTTGTTTCTTTTTTCAAAAGAGTGAAATTACTATATTTCGGACTTTGATTTTTTATATCAACAACAATTTGATTAAATAAGTTAGCAATATTCTTCGAGCTGTATCCACATACTACTGAATCATATGTATCCATAGATATAGAGGTAAGTTTACTATCATTATTTTTAATGTAATTTTGACAATATAAACCTTGAGATTCTCCTCGAGGTATTTCTTGAATTGGTATGAAAGAAGAATCTAAGGTTACATATTTTCTTTGAGGTAAGATCTCAGAAAAACAAATACAGCCATTTAAAGCATATTGTATTAGCCTACTTTTCCTCTGAAGCTGTAAGTATTGAGGGAAGTTTTTTTTTCCATAAGTGTCTCTAGGAGCTATAGAGGTTGAATTGTAGAAAAACTTTGTATTTCTAATTATTTTATGAAGATCATCATTGCTTAGAGGATTTAATGTGGAGTCATGAATGAATAAATTAGGGAAATACTTATTTAGATCTTCAAAGAGTGATTTTCTTCCTTTTCTGTCAAATCTTCCTATAAAACTAAAATCATATTTCCTTTGTTTCAATGGAATAAGTGAGGAATAAGAGGTATTTGCATAAATAAAAGAAGAGATCTCATGATTAAACAATGATCCATCATATGTTGGTATTCCATATACTTCAAAAAATGATCGATATTCTGGTTCTTCGAGAAGAACCCCATCGAATAGAAATTGTGAATAAACATAAGAAGTCTGATAATGCTCTGCAATATCTCCTAAGCAAACCAGCAAATAGTAATTCTTTTTAAGCAAAGATAACTCTCTACATGAAAGATCAGGTAGATTAATAAAAATGATAATATCTTTAACAAGAGTGTCCGTTTCTGTTTTTAATTTAATATCTAATAATGATTGATATTTTAATATATTTATTTTATGGAATTGACGATGAATATCTATAAAATCTATTTTCCTTAGAAGGATCTCTATTACCTCTATTTTTATCTTTGCTTCGCTTTTTACTGCAAGATAAATTGATGGAGATCTTATATGCATTGACTCTCTTAAGGCTGAATTAGTGAAATAGACACTTTTGTACGTCCACTAACCTACCAAGCTGCCCTAATATTCTATGCATTTTAAATGGAAGAGCTATAGCAATAGTAAAACCATAGTTATAGAAGTAAAAAACGCCAGCTTGCGACTAACGTTTTAATTGGTGGAGGGGGCTTTGATCTCCCGACCTTCGGGTTAATAGCCCGACGTTTTATAGCATAGGAATATGTCCCTAAGTGGGTACTTGAGTGGGTACTTGAGTTGGTACCTCCATGCGAAATACTTAAGCTATAACTGGAATATTTTCATTTCGTCTCTTTATTTACATTTAGCTATTAATAGTCATAAAGCATTAAAAAAAGCCTGTCATAGCAGGCCTTTTAATTGGTGGCGGGGGGGAGATTTGAACTCCCGACCTTCGGGTTATGAGCCCGACGAGCTACCAGACTGCTCTACCCCGCGATGACATAGATAGCATACATGCGTATGTACATAAAATATCTCAGATTATTTACTTTTCCTGAAATCTCAGCTCTCCTTTGACTTCAAGTTTTACTTCTGGATTGATAACCATTACTTTTTCTTCAAGTTCCTCCAGGCTTGCAGGCGTAATCCATTCAAGTTGCTTTAACAAGTGAAGAGCAACAGCGTGTTTTGCTCGCCTTGAACCATCTTCAGCTTTTATTGCTATTCCCATGCAGTCACCAATTTTGCTTAAGCATTGAATACCTTCTGATCCGCCTTTGCAAATTAACTGACCATGAGATCTTTTTATTACTTCAGTGTCAAAACGCCCTTCCCCTGCAACTAGCTCTGGTTGCCTAATCATCGCCCTGCTAATTTGTTCTAGTTCGCTTTGACTAGACCCATTTAGTTGGGCATAGAGAAAAGCCATTTGATATAGCTTTAGCATTAAAGTTGGAGAACCACAGTTGTCTATTGCCAATGTAAGGTCTTTACTTTCTATTTTTAAAAGCTCAGCTACTTTTCGATTTATTTCTATCTGGAGTGGGTGATCTGCTTCCAAATACGTATCTAATTGCCAATTCATTTTCATACATGTTGCTAGAAAAGCAGCATGTTTCCCTGAACAATTATGTTCTAGGGGACTTGTCTTTTCTGCGGGAATGGGGCATTGAAGATGTTCTACTGCAACATCAGAATGCCATAGGAGTTTAAAAGCCTCCCTGGCATGAGTCTTTGTTCCGGAATGCGATCCGCATGCAATTGCTAGAACTTTTTCATCACACATAACCTTTTTATAAGCACCACTACTGATGAAAGGTATTGTTTGAAATGGTTTCAATGCAGAACGAATAAATGTTGAATATTCAGAATTTCCTGCACTCATTAATACTCTGCCTTTCTTATCGCATACAACAGCATGTACATTATGAATTGACTCTATAATTGAATTTCGCTTAAGTAAAACCTTAAGCCTAGGTGTATTTTTATTAATATCTTTTTGATTTAACTTGCTTTTGAAATCCATTATTTAATAGATAAGATATAGGTATATCCCTAAAATTAGAATAATAATAGATAATAATGCATACAGAGATGATCTTATTCTTATAATTACTGGGGATACTTCTTCTTTGGAAATTAAGTTTTCTCTGCATTTCCATGTTTCTGGTTTTACCCATATTTGTCCATCATGCCAATCACTTTCTTCATAAGCAATAGTCCTAGATAATAGCCTTTTATTTATATATCCCCAACCTAAAGATTGTCTTAATAGAAAAAGAAAAGGTACTATAGAACTTGTAATCAACGAAATGATTGAGAGTTTAGTTAGGTCATTTTGTAGAGCATAACTTCCGCTACATATTATCAGGAATATTGGGTAGGATAGTAGCCATATATATACTAAATATCTATAGAAAGAGGAATGATCTTTAGTTGCTATTGAGAAGAAGACTGAAGATTTAAGCTCAATGAATTCTTGGGTTGGCCTTTGTTTTAAAGGCACAGGTGAATTTATACTAAGAGACATATTTCTATTCCTCGTTAATTGTATCTAAATAATTATAAATAATTCCATTGCTCCAAAATGATTCCAACTCATAATATTTTCTCTCTCTAGGTTGGAAAACATTGATGATTATATCACCGTAATCAAGAAGTGCCCATTTCCCTTCATTTACTCCTTCTTTACGTAGGGGGAGTATATTTGCTTTGCTATCTAATTCATCTTCTATAGATCTAACAATTGATCTGACTTGCACATCAGATAGTCCTTCACTAATCATTATCCAATCTGCAATACTAGAAACCATTTCGATTTGAATCATTTGTATATTTACTGCCTTTAAGTTATCAGCTGCTTTGGCTGCCAATTTAATTAAGTGATTACTATCCATATACATTTTCACTGGTAATTGATTGTCGTGATCCTTGTTGCTCAGCCATTTCGGCTCTAGCTTTTTCCGCACTCTTTCGAAGTGCTTCTAAACGATCTTCAAAAAAACTTCTCTTTTTCTTTTTTCTAGTGTTTTCTATTAGTTCTTTCAATGCTCCACCTAAGCTCTTATATGCATTTGGGACGCTATAACCAAATCTACATGCTAGATCTATAGCTCTTTCATCCGCAGAAATAGCATCTTGAAGTCTTTTTTCAGAATTGTTTTTTAAATAGAGCCTATATCCTGCAAAACCTGATAAACCAAGAGCCATAATCAATAGCAGGCCATCTTGCACCCAAAGCTCTCCAATTGCACCGCCTAGTCCTATTGCAAGTGCTGCCATCTCCCAGCCGTCTCGTGGAATTGTATCGTTTTGAATCCTTCCTACTTCGTGCCAAAAAAGTAAATTTCTATGATCCAGAGCAAGGTTTTCCCATTGCTCTATATCAATCTGGATTTCCACTTCGTCCCTTCCGATTTCTTCCAGGTCTATCAGAGGTGGGTCTATAGCGGCAGCAGCCTCTACGAAAACCCAGCTTTGGTTTTCGGGAGGTAATAGCCCTTTTAGCCGCTGGAGCTCGCTCATAATTTCAGCTTCCCAATTTAAACAATTTAGCTATTATTCTGAATGTTAGTTGCGACTTTGTTAGCTGACTCTTATCAGCTTTTATAGAAGCGAACTGAAACTCAGAACAAATTATTAAAACCAATGCCACGACGTAACGATATACGTCGCATATTAATTCTAGGTTCTGGACCTATTGTCATTGGTCAGGCCTGTGAATTCGACTATTCAGGAACACAAGCTTGCAAAGCTTTAAAAAAAGAGGGTTTTGAAGTGATTTTGGTTAATTCCAATCCTGCTTCAATCATGACAGACCCTGAAATGGCAGACAGAACTTATATTGAACCTCTTACATCAGATGTAATTACAAAAATAATTGAGTTAGAAGAGCCAGACGCATTATTGCCAACAATGGGTGGCCAAACTGCCCTTAATGCTGCAGTTCAACTTGCAGAGCAAGGGATCCTTAACAAATATTCAGTTGAATTGATTGGAGCAGATTTGGAATCAATTAAAAAGGCTGAAGACAGATTGCTTTTTAAAGGTTGTATGGAGAAAATAGGAGTCAATGTATGTCCTTCTGGAATAGCTAATAATCTTGAAGAAGCTTTACAAGTCGGTGCAAATATATCTTCATTCCCAAGAATTATTCGACCAGCTTTTACTTTAGGAGGAAGTGGAGGTGGAATTGCTTATAACAATGAGGAATTTTTATCTATTTGTAAATCGGGTTTAGATGCTAGCCCAGTGTCTCAAATACTTATAGAAAAATCATTATTGGGCTGGAAAGAGTTTGAGCTTGAGGTTATGAGAGATACTGCAGATAATGTAGTAATTATTTGCAGTATTGAAAATATTGACCCAATGGGTGTTCATACAGGTGACTCAATAACAGTAGCTCCAGCGCAAACATTAACCGACCGCGAATATCAAAGACTAAGAGATCAATCCATTCAAATTATTAGAGAGATTGGAGTAGAAACTGGTGGTAGCAATGTCCAATTTGCTGTTAACCCAATAGATGGAGAAGTTGTAGTTATAGAAATGAATCCAAGAGTTAGTAGATCTTCAGCATTGGCTAGTAAGGCTACTGGCTTCCCTATCGCTAAGATCGCTGCACTTCTTTCAATTGGCTATAGATTGGATGAAATTATTAATGACATTACTGCTAAAACCCCGTCTTGCTTTGAACCAACTATTGATTATGTAGTTACAAAAATCCCTAGATTTGCTTTTGAAAAGTTTGCTGGAACTCCTCCTGTTTTAACTACATCAATGAAATCGGTAGGAGAAGTAATGGCAATTGGTAGATGTTTTGAGGAATCATTTCAGAAAGCATTGAGATCATTGGAAATTGGACTTACTGGTTGGTCTTATGATTGCAGTAAAACTCTTCTTAACAAGATTGATATTGATCGTCTTTTGCGAGAGCCAACTCCAGATAGACTTATGGCTATTAAGTTCGCAATGAATATTGGTAAAAGTGATGAATATATAAACTCTCTTTCCAAAATCGACCATTGGTTTCTTTCTAAACTACGTAACATTTTAATGGCAGAGAATAATTATTTAATTAATAAAGATATTTCTGATATGACTAAAGAAGTACTTTTCGAACTTAAACAACTTGGCTTTTCGGATTCGCAAATAGCTTATCATTTAAAAGTTAGTGAATTTGATATTAGATCATTAAGAAAAGAACTTAATATACTACCAGTTTATAAAACAGTTGATACTTGTGCTTCTGAGTTTGAATCTTCTACACCATATCACTATTCTACATATGAATTACCATTCAAAACTATACTTGAAAATGGTCAATTAATTGAGAAAGAAACAGCTAACGAAATAACTTATAATAATGATAGCAAGGTTCTTATCTTGGGAGGAGGACCTAATAGAATTGGGCAGGGAATAGAGTTTGATTATTGTTGTTGCCATGCTTCTTATCAATTACAGAAAGAAAATTACAAGACAATAATGTTAAACAGTAACCCTGAAACAGTCTCAACTGATTACGATACTAGTGATAGTCTTTATTTTGAACCTTTAACTTTAGAAGATGTTCTAAATGTAATTGAGTTGGAAAAACCTGAAGGTATAATTGTTCAATTTGGAGGCCAAACCCCGTTGAAATTATCAATGCCAATTCTCAATTGGCTGAAATCAGATGATGGCTTGAAAACTGGAAGTCGAATTTTGGGTACTTCTCCTCTTTCAATAGATCAGGCTGAGGATAGAGAGCAATTTGAGGCTGTTTTGAGTGACTTAAATATACGTCAGCCTTTAAATGGAATAGCAAGATCTTTAAAAGAGGCACATCTTATAGCTGCAAATATTACTTTCCCTTTAGTAGTCCGACCTTCTTATGTATTAGGAGGTCGGGCAATGGAAATTGTCTATGACAATGATGAATTGAATACTTATATGACGAAAGCTGTAAAAGTAGAACCTGATCACCCAGTTTTAATAGATCAATATTTAGAAAATGCTATAGAAGTAGATGTAGATGCTCTGTCTGATTCCGAAGGCAATGTTGTAATAGCTGGTCTAATGGAACATATAGAACCAGCTGGTATTCATTCTGGTGATTCTGCATGCTGTCTTCCTTCAATATCACTATCAAAAATGTCAATAGAAGTAATAACTAAATGGACGACATCTTTAGCTCATTCATTAAATGTTGTTGGTTTAATAAACTTACAATTTGCGGTTCAAAAGGATGATAAAGGAATTGAGAAAGTATTTATTATAGAAGCCAATCCAAGAGCGTCCAGAACAGTTCCTTTTGTTTCTAAAGCAACAGGATTCCCTATAGCTCGTATTGCTACAAGTTTGTTGATTGGTAAAACAATTTCTCAGGCTGGCTTGGACGAAGAGCCTGTCCCTCCATTGCAATCTATTAAAGAAGCAGTACTGCCATTTAGACGTTTCCCTGGATCAGACAGTGTTTTGGGCCCAGAAATGCGTTCAACTGGTGAAGTGATGTCTACAGCAAAAGATTTTGGAATGGCATATGCAAAATCTGAACTTTCTGCAGGAGAAGCTTTACCTACAGATGGCATTGTATTTCTTTCGACCCATGATCGAGATAAGCAAGGCTTAATACCAATTGCTAAAAGACTTATCACCTTGGGTTTTGGCCTTATAGCTACTTCAGGAACAGCTGAAATACTTTCCAATGCAGGCATTGAAGTTGCTTCAGTACTAAAAGTACATGAAGGGAGGCCAAATATTGAGGATTTAATTCGCTCTGGTGAAATCCAACTGATAATTAATACCCCTATAGGAAGACAAGCTATTCATGATGACAAATATCTGAGAAGAGCTGCGCTTGATTATTCTGTTCCAACTCTTACAACACTACCTGGAGCAAAAGCAGCTGTTGAGGCTATAAATTCACTTCAAAAGGAATCAATGTCTGTAAATGCCTTACAAGATATTCATATAAACAGATATATAGATACTTCTTTTAATAAATAATTAGTTATTTGCTAATGGGGGAATATCCTTTAGCTTCTCACTTAATTCTTTAATTAAACTTTGTCTGCCAACGGCTAAAACTTTTAACGTGTCCTCATGAAGTCTTAATTGACTATCTGCAATTTGCAGTCCTTTCACCAATTCCTTTACATCATTGGGAAGTGAATTAATGTTATAACGCTTTTCATCAAATGTGAGTATAGGATCTGCCTGATTGGCTTCGTAGTCTGCCATTGAAATTTTATTGATTTGATTATTATTATTTTAAATCTCAGTCCAGCTTCAATCAAGGTGTTTGATTAATATTTTTAATGTCTCTAATAAATTGCTTTTCACATAGCTCCCTATATTTACCTGCCTTATTCATTAATTCATCATGTTGACCTGTCTCAGCAATTGAACCATTCTCTATGTAAATGATTTTATCTGCTTCTTGAGTAGTTGCTAATCTATGAGCAATTATTAGAACTGTTCTATTTTTCATTGCCTGATCTAGAGCCATCTGAACAGATTTCTCTGACTCAGCATCAAGTGCACTTGTCGCTTCATCTAATAATAAAATAGAAGGGTTGCCAAGTATTGCTCTAGCGATTGAAATTCTCTGCAGTTGACCTCCAGACAGGTTTGTACCTCTTTCTTCTATATGAGTTGAGTAATTACTTGGCATATTCATTATGAACTCATGAGCATTTGCTATTTTAGATGCCGTTATAATCTCTTCTTTTGTGTAATTCCTGCCAAAACTTATACTATCTAATATAGTTCCAGATAGTATATTCATTTTCTGAGGTACTATTGCTATTTTACTTCTAACTTGATAAGAGTCTACAGTAGATAAATCATTTCCATTAATATAAATCTTACCATTTTGTGGCTTGATAAATTTTAAAAGCAATGAGAAAATTGTACTTTTACCGGCTCCCGATGGACCTACTAGAGCAATTTTCTCACCAGACCTAATCTTTAAATTAATATTATTAATAACTTGATCACCGTTTTTGTAAGAGAAGCAAACATCTTTGATTTCAATCTCACCTCCATTATTTAAATTTGCAGTTAAAAGATTTTCTTCATTATCTTCTTTGGGAAGACGATTTATTTCTCTCAATCTCTTTAGAGAAGCTTGACCTTGCTGAAGCTCGTTGAAATTCGTGGTTAGATGACTTATTGGGTCTATTAACATTAATAAAGCTGCAAAATAGCTGCTAAATCCCTGACCATCTATAGCGCCAGACTGAATTCTAAGAGCGCCAATTGCAAGAACTATTAATATGCCTAGTGCTTCAATAAAACCTATTACAGGATGTTGTAAAGCTATTTGCTTTAGAGCTTTATACTTTGCTTTTCTATGGATATCTACTTGATTATCGAATCTTTGTTGCAACCAATTCTCAGCACCGTAGGCTTTTATTAGTGGAAGCACTTGTATAGATTCTGATAGTAAGCTAGCTAGATTGCTTATCTTTTGTTGGCTTTTTTCTTCAGTTATTAATACTTTCTCTCCAAATTTTCCTACAAGTAAGGTTATAATAGGAGCTAGTAGTAGTGTCGCAATTGACAGATTGATATCTATATAAATCATATAAGTTATCACTGCAATAAGTTGAAATATACATGGAATTGTATCTTGAACAGTTTTGTAAATTACTTCACCTACACGATCAGCATCTTCAGTAAGTCTGTAGGTAATATCCCCAGTTGATAATTTTTCTAGTGATTGAATATCTATTTTCTGAAGCTTCTTAAATAAATCCTGCCTTATTTTTTGACTTGTCTTTAATGCTGGTCTTGCCAAAATAGTATCTTGAATATATTGCGCAGTTTTTTGAAGTAAAAATATAATTAATGCTTGAGTTATTATATTAAGAACTAGCTGTAAGTCTCCTTTGCCAATAGCTGGAATTAATCTTCCCGCCAGCCAAGCAAGAACTGGCCAGCAACATACATATATCAACATAAATGCACCACCAGCAATTAACTCTCTCAAATAGGGAATTAAATGAGAGACTAATTTTTTGAAGCTAAGATTAGTATTTGAAATCATGATTTTATTTTGAAGTATTTTTATGAAATTGGATCAATTTTTAAAATGGCTTGGTTTGGCTCAAACAGGTGGTCAAGCTAAACACCTTATACTCTCTGGCCAAGTTACTGTAAATGGTATAACTGAAATGAAACGTGGCAGAAAGCTTTTTCATGGCGATCTTGTTTGCTTAGCAAAGAAAGAGTACATCTTTTCAAATAATCAACCATCAGGCCGTAAGTTAGACAATAACGATCAATAAGAGGCTAAGAGTGAGAAAACCACTGATTGCCGGTAACTGGAAGATGCATATGACATGTGCATCGGCCATTGAATATATGGAGACATTTCTTCCTTTATCAAAAGAATTCCCTTTAGACCGTGAGGTCGTTATAGCGCCACCTTTTACAGCTATATCAACACTTGCTATTGCAGTTAAAAACTCCATCGTTAACATTTCAAGTCAGAATGTTCATTGGGAGGATAAAGGGGCTTTTACTGCAGAGATATCACCTTCTATGCTGTTAGAACATAATGTTGCTTATGCAATTGTTGGTCATTCCGAACCAAGAAAATATTTTAGTGAAAGTGATGAACAAATTAACCTTAGAGCTAGATCTGCACAATCGAATGGATTAATTCCTATTGTCTGCGTAGGAGAAACCATTGAGCAAAGAGAAAAAGGTGAAGCAGAACGAGTAATAAGAAGACAGGTAGAGCAGGGATTAGAACAGACTGACCTTTCTAAGTTGGTAATTGCTTATGAGCCAATATGGGCAATAGGAACAGGTAAAACTTGTGAGTCAAATGAGGCCAATCGAATTTGCGGATTAATTCGTCAATGGTCAGGGTACTCAGATCTAATTATCCAATATGGGGGTTCAGTAAAGCCTGGGAATATTGATGAAATAATGTCAATGAGAGATATTGATGGTGTGTTAGTAGGAGGAGCATCGCTAGACCCTAATGATTTCGCAAGAATTGCAAATTACCAATCAAATTAATAATCCTTGGCCTAAGGGTTGGAGGGAAAATTTAAAGATTATGGCAGTAATAAATATTACTCCTGATTCTTTTAGTGATGGAGGTCGTTTCCTTGATCCAAAAACAGCACTAAATAAAGCAACTGATGTTATAGATTCAGGCGCAGATATTCTAGATATTGGTGGCCAAAGTACAAGGCCTGGAGCACAGTTAATCAGTTGCGAAGAAGAACTTAATAGAATAACTCCTGTCATTACTTTATTGCGTAAAGAGCACCCTAATCAATTACTCTCAATTGATACATTTTACTCAAAAGTAGCAAAAAAAGCCTTGGATTTAGGTGTTAATTGGGTTAACGATATTAGCGGGGGCAGATTTGATTCTGACATTCTTAATGTTGTAGCAGATTCAGGTGCTCCTTTTGTTATTAATCACAGTAGAGGCAATAGTTCAAATATGAATACATTTGCTAATTACCAAAATGTCACTACTGAGGTTTATGAAGAACTTCAGAGAGCTATTGATCATGCTTACTCTGCAGGAGTATCGAAAAAACAAATAATTATAGATCCAGGTATAGGATTTGCTAAGAATAATTTTCATAATATAGATTTATTATATAATTTGGAGAAGTTTACAAATAGTAGATTCCCAGTCTTAGTTGGTCCTTCTAGAAAGAAATTTATTGGTCATACTTTAAATCAACCAGATCCTATGAAACGTATATTTGGAACTGCAGCAGTAGTTTGTAGATGTGTTCAAGCAAAAGTTGATATGGTTAGAGTTCATGATGTATCGGAAATGAAACAGGTGATTGATATGTCAAATGCTTTGTGGAATTAACTTTATATTAATTTAAAGTTAATGATACTTAATCAGTATCTACACCTTCAATTTTATCTTCGACTTCTTGGTATAACTCTTTAAGTTGTTCTATATTCTCTTCAGACGTATCCCAATAACCCCTACCATTAACTTCTAGAAGTGTTCCAACAATTCTTCTAAAACTATGAGGATTAAGCTCCATTAATTTTTTCCTCATTTCAGGATCATTTATAAATGTTTCATTGGATTCTTCGTATACAAAGTTATCCACTTGACCACTAGTAGCACTCCACCCCAAGGTGTAATTCAATCTATTGGATACTTCTCTAACTCCTTCATAACCAGAGTTAAGCATTCCTTCATACCATTTAGGGTTTAGTAGCTTTGTTCTTGAATCAAGTCTAATTGTTTCGCTTAAAGATCTAACTTGTGCATTTGCTGTAGTGGTGTCAGCTATATAGCTATTTGGCTTTTTGCCGTCATCTCGTAACTTTGATATTAAGTTTGTTGGATCAGAATCAAAGTAGTGGCTCACGTCTGTCAAAGATATTTCTGATGAATCAAGATTTTGAAAAGTAACATCTGCTGTTTTCATAACTGATTCAAAAACTTCTCTTTTCTGATTCATTTCCCCAGGATTATCTGCATTAAATGCATATGTTTTTCTAGAAAGGTACATCTCCTGAAGTTCATTCTCTTCTTCCCAAGTAGAGTTTTCAACTGCAAGGTTTACATTTGAACTATAACTTCCACTTGAATTGGAAAATACTCTGCATGAAGCTTCTCTAATAGAAATACCTTCAGCTTCAGACTGAGCAAGTGAATGTTTTCTTACAAAGTTTTCTTCAATTGGTTCTTCAGCTTCAGCAGCCATTTTTACGGCTTGATCTATTAGCGCCATTTGGTTTATAAATAAATCTCTAAATACTCCAGAGCAATTAACTACTACATCTATCCGTGGTCTCCCAAGCTCTTCTAGAGGTATTAACTCTAGTTTATTTACTCTACCTACAGAATCCGGCTTTGGTTTAACTCCTACAAACCAAAGAATTTGTGCAAGGGATTCACCGTAAGTTTTTATATTATCAGTTCCCCAAAGTACACAAGCTATAGTTTCCGGCCAATCTCCTTGCTCTTCTTTTTGCTTTTCAATTAGTTTATCTACAACTCCTTTTGCTGAAGCAACTGCAGCTGCAGTTGGAATTGATTGTGGATCTAAGGCATGAATATTTTTGCCACTAGGTAAAACATTCGGATTTCTTATTGGGTCTCCTCCTGGCCCTGGAAGTACATAGTCTCCATCCAAAGCCTTTAATAGACTATCCATTTCTTTGTCGGCACATATTTGATTAAGACAGAAACGAAGATAATCAAATAGTTTATCTAATTCTTTAACATTAATATTTTTAAAGCCATTCTTTTGGCATGCGTTCATCCATGGTGAAGGAAAGTTTAATCCAAGTATTTGTAGAAATTCTATTAATCGAGTTATTAGACTTTTATTTAGACTTACTCTTCCATCTGAACCTGTTAAAGAAATAACCATAGCTCTAACAGCTGATCTAGCTGTATCTGTAATTCTTTTATTCATTTCAACAGCGAATAATTCTCCATTGTTATTGCCTTTATAAATATCTTCGATATTTTTTCCTATTGATTCAGCTAATAAACCAGGAAGAGATCTTATTTCTTCTTGCTCTCTTTCCAAAGCTGCAATACTTACTAAACTTGCTATTGCCTCCTCTGCAGTTGGAGGCATTCCTATAGTATGCAAACCACAAGGAAGTAATCTGCTTTCTATTTCCATAAGCTGTCCATATATTGCTCCAACAATCGAGTCTCGTTTTTCCAAACTTAAGGTTGCTGCATCTTCATCTGGAAGCGTTACATCCTTGTCAAGATTACATTTTTTTGATGTTTCTATAATGGCATTTACTATCTGAATTCCTCTACTATTTTCTCTTAACTGTTGATACGATCCAACTAATTCACTTAATTCTTTTAGACCTTTGTATAAACCTGCGTTTTCTGCTGGCGGAGTTAAATAACTAATTGTTGAAGCATATCCTCGCCTTTTTGCAATTGTTGCTTCTGATGGGTTATTTGCTGCGTAGTAATAGAGATTTGGTAAACCACCAATTAACGAATCTGGATAACAAGTATCACTCATACCCATTTGTTTTCCTGGCATGAATTCTAATGATCCATGTGTACCAAAATGAAGTACTGCATCGGCATCCCAGACCTTTTCTAGATAGGTGTAATAAGCAGCAAAACCATGATGAGGACTTGCACTTTTGGAATAAAGTAATCTCATTGGATCTCCTTCATATCCAAATGTTGGCTGAACTCCTATAAATACATTTCCAAAATGACATCCATATATTAATAAGTTTTGACCATCACTGTTAAGGTTCCCAGGAGGCTTTCCCCAATTTTCTTCTAAACGCGCTGAATAAGGAGTTAATCTCTCGTATTCATTAACACTCATTCTATGAGCAATTGTTAATTCAGGAGAGCCTTCAAGTGCTTCTGGATCGTTAATTAATTTATGCATTAATCCTTTAGCATCTGTTGGTAATCCTTGGATGTCATAACCTTTTGATTTCATTTCTTCGAGAACTCTAAAGATAGACCCAAATACATTTAGATAAGCTGCTGTTCCTACATTTCCTTTGTCTGGAGGAAAACTAAAGACTGTGATTGCTAATTTCTTTTCACTTCTTGGTTTTATTCTTAAGGACGACCATTTAATAGCCCTTTGGGCAATTGCATCAACTCTGTCTTGAAGTGTATGAGCTTTTCCAGTTGCGTCATCTCTACCAGATAAAACAATAGGCTCAATTGCTCCATCAAGTTCAGGAATTGCAATTTGTAGAGCAACTTGAACTGGATGAAGGCCTAGATCGCTTCCTTCCCATTCTTGAGTTGTTTGGAATACTAAAGGCAATGCAACCATATAAGGTCTATTTAATTTCTTCAGGGCTTCAATTGCTTTTGGATGATCTTGTCTGGCAGGGCCGCCGACTAATGCAAAGCCAGTAAGAGATACTACTCCGTCCACCAATGGATTATCTGTTTCTAATTGATCGTAAAAAAACTCTTTAACTGGTTTAGAAAAATCAAGGCCTCCACAAAAAACAGGTATAACTGTTGCGCCTCTGTATTCGAGCTCTTGGATTACGGCCACATAATGTGCATCATCCCCAGTCACTATATGGCTTCTCTGAAGAACTAAGCCTATAACAGGACCTTCCCTTGCTTTTTTACTTAGATCTTTTCTATTTTTGCTCCAATCAAGATAATCATTTAAATCTTCATACATTTTTGAGGCTAAAGGATGCCATATACCTAGATCTGGAAATACTTCTGGTTCCTTAACTTCAATGCCTAAATCAGATTCATTTTCAATATTTGCAAATACATATTTGTCTGCTAATAGTAAGAAGAAATTTTTTAAATTCTCTGGTGTACCTCCTAACCAATATTGAAAGCCGAGTATAAAGTTTCTAGCATCTTGAGCTTTCTCAACAGGTAAATATTTAAGTATGGATGGAAGTGTATTTAATAGCTTTAGCATTGAATCTTGGAAGCCTGCACCACCAGCTTCCTTCCTCTTTTTCATAAAATCACCAATCAGGCTTTTGCTTTGTCCTAATTGGGCCATAGAAAAGGAACCAAGTTTATTAAGCCTCATCACTTCAGGCATTGATGGGAATATCACAGCAGCTTTTAAACTCTCTCTGTGGGGTTCAACTGCTTCAACGACCTTTTGAGCTAGGTCTTCTATAAAAATTAGTGATCCAATAAAGACATCTGCTTCTGCAATATCAGATTTGAAATCTGAAAAATTTGATTCATCTCTTAATTCTTCAATGAGATATCCATTTAGATCTATCCCTACGGATCCTTTTTGTTCATTAAGTGCTTTGGCTGCTTCGGTTAAAGAATTTTGGTATTGAGGTTCTAAAACTAGGTAAACTATTTTCATTATAAATTTATGGTTTTGCCCTTCAACAGGAGAGACTCTGCGATTTGCTGAGCGAACCTGTGTAAACATCTCTCTATTTGCTAGGTATTTTGACCAAGCCTACTTTTATTAGTGTCTTTACTGTGGCTTTTACTTAATTGCTGTTACATCTCACTTTACGAATTCATATCATTAGTTAAATAAACCTTTTCTCCGATGCATTTAGATACCAATCAAAAAACACCAGTTCTTGTTGCTGGAGCTCTAGGTAAAATGGGGTCTGAGGTGATTAAAGCAATTTGCAAATCTAGTGACTGTAAATTAATTGGGGCAATAGATAATAATGAGAATGAACAAGGGAAGGATATTGGTATTGCATTAGGTATAAATGAGTTGGAGATTCCTATAACATCTGATTTAGAAGGTTCATTGTGCTTAGCAAGCCAAACATATAGAGATGCAACTACTGGAAATGGTGCTGTATTAGTTGATTTTACTCATCCAAATGTCGTTTATGATCATGTTAGAGCTGCAATAGCTTATGGAGTAAATCCTGTAATAGGTACCACAGGCCTTACTTCTATCCAAATTAAAGAATTGAGTGATTTTGCAGAAAAGTCATCAATTGGAACTGCAATTATACCTAATTTTTCAGTAGGTATGGTCTTATTACAGCAAGCAGTCGTTGCAGCATCTGGTTTTTATGATCATGTTGAATTAATAGAATCCCATCACAATCAAAAGGCAGATGCACCAAGCGGTACATGTATAAAAACAGCAGAATTAGCAGAAGAACTAAGTAAGACTTTTAATGATTCAAACGTAAAAGAACATGAATCATTAAAAGGCTGTAGAGGTGGTTTAAGTAAAAATGGTATTCGAATCCATTCAATTCGTCTTCCAGGCATAGTTGCTCAACAACAAGTTATATTTGGTTCTTCTGGAGAGACATATACGTTATGCCATAACACCATTGATAGATCAGCCTATATGCCAGGAGTCTTGCTTGTTATTAGTAAAGTTAGAAGATTAGAGTCTCTAGTTTATGGGCTCGAAAAGCTTCTCTGAATTTACCTTGAAAAAAGTATGCTAATCCCATTACGACCAAAAGAGCTAGAAAGGCTTATACCATCTGTTGCTACAAGTACTCAATTTGTATCAGCATTAGGTAATCCTAGAAAGATCTTACAAAGAATAATCATTTCATCTATAGGCGGAGTTATTACTTTATTAATAAGTCAAAGTCAAGTTACTAGTCAGTTCTATTCAATATGGTTGATTTTAGGAGTTATTTTCCTTTTATATATTTTATGGGGCCCTATCTTAGAAGCTAGTAGAAAAAATTCTAAGATTAGAAAATATGCATTTAGTGCTATTTTTGAAGGTAAAGTTAGTTCTATCTATACACAAGAACGAATAGAAAATAGACAAGAACAAGCAAATAGGAAGGGCGAGCTTGAACTAGTCGAAAATAGAAGGACATGGTTAATACTCGAACTAGGTGATAATGATGGATATCTTAGTAAAGTACAATTCCCTTTAGACAACAAGCATCAAACAATTAACGAAGGCGATATGATCAGATGTCTTGTATTTAGCAATAAAAGAGATTTCTCAAATATATCTAATATAACTGATGCTTGGCTACCTAAAAGAGGCCTTTGGGTTGGAGAATATCCATTCTTATTGAGACCAGCTTTTGAAGAGATATGTTATATGAGAATCAGACATTAATTTTTAAATAATCACTTGCTAAGTACAGCTTAATTTTTATTTGCTATTGAACATTATGAATCTTGATCTAAATGCAAAGGTTATAGGAGGGGGAGCTACAGGTGCATTGCTTTCATTAGCACTCTGTAAAGAAAAATTAAACGTAAGTATTTTTGAGAATCAGACATATGAATCTATTATTTCTAGAGACAGAGTTTATGCTATAACTCATTCGTCAAGAAGATTATTTCAAAAACTAAATATCTGGTCAGAAATTAGAGAGTATTTAAACCCATTCAATAGTTTAATAATTGAAGACTCAATTATTAATAAAAAATTTTTACTAGAAACTAAGGACTTATCCATTGATAGTCAAAAATATAATGCTATTGGCTGGACGATAGATCACAAGGAACTCATGAATTTCCTTTTTAACAAGCTTGGTAATTATCCAAATATTAAACTATATTTTGATTGTAAACAATCATTTTCTGATGATAATATCGGATATGACTATTATTTTGCTGCTGATGGACTCTCGTCTTTATATAGAACAAAATGGAATATAAAACGCCATTATTTCAGATATCATCAAGCATGTGTTACCTTTAAAATAATTTTGAGAGGAGATAATCTCAATCAAGCATATGAAATCTTTAAACAAGATGGTCCAATGGCCATACTGCCCGTAAAAGCAGGGCAGTATCAAATAGTTTTGAGTTCATCATTACAAAAATGCGAACAAATAATAAATCTATCAACCTCTAGATTCTTCGATTATATTGCTCCATTATTTCCATCTCATTTGGAAGTAGATCAATTAGTCAATCAGCCTCAATCTTTTCCTTTGTGTTTTTCATTAGCTAGAAACTTACGCAAGGGTAATAAATTCCTACTTGGGGAATCAGCACATTCACTTCACCCTGTTGGTGGACAGGGCCTTAACCTTTCTATTAGAGATATTGATTCTATTATTACCATGATTTATCATGACAATAAAAATAATAGAAAATATCATGTAAAAAAAATTAATCGAGATAATTATTCATGTCGACGCTATATTGATATTATAGTAACATCATTATTGACTGATTCTTTAGTTAGATTCTTTTCAAATAAAAACACTGTCTTAACAATTTTACGCAGATTAGTATTTATTTTTCTTATTAAATTTACTTACCTTCGTAAAATTATACTATCTATTATGACAGATGGAATTTTAGACATTAAACTATAAATCAATTTTGGATATTATTAGATTATAATGATTTATACAAGCTACAAAAGAAATCCTCCTTCAGAGTACTTTTGTAATTACTTAAAAAAGGAATTTTCATTAAACGATAAAGCAATTAATTTATGTATTAAACATAGTCAGTTAGAAAATGCGCCCATATCAATAATTCTATGGAACTTTGGTCTCATTACCCTCAAACAATATCAACTACTTATTGATTGGATTCATCAGAATAAAAAAGATTGATTAATTTTCTTTATAGTTTGCTATGATTATTGAGTATATTATAATTACCAACTTTTATTTTATTGACCATACTAAATTCTAGGCAAATCCTTCATTATCTAACCCTCCTTATTAATGATCTTCCTTTTATCAATGCACATTCATATCTAAGATGAAATAAAATACTTATGCTTATTGATCGATAAGCATAAGTATTCTATTTATGATCTAATATTATTCCATGACTTCACTAATCACACATAATTTCTTGGGATTCCAAACTTCTAAAGTACGTAGAGCCTTAGAAAAGATCGATTTACTCTTCTTGGCTATTGAAGCAATAGATATTAACGCTTCACAATCTTTTGACTTTGCATCAAGAAAGCTTGATCTATTAACTGTCTTTCCTAACTCTATTGAGATCTGGAAATCAAGATGCCACAATCCTATTCGTAGATCAGCTAGAAATTCTTCTATATCAACAGAATCTTTTAATGCCTTATTAGTCCTTCTTTCGTCTATGACGGGTCAACTCTATCCACAGATACGAGTTCTTTTGTCAACAAGAGGATATGACCCAATGAATGATATTAAATTCGAGCAATTTAGAACAAGGTTTTCTGAATTGATTTCTGAAAGGATGAATTTAAGAAGAGGAGCCGTAAGGAAATACCTTAACAAGGCTGAGACTTCAAAAACTTTTCACCGTAAACTATTAATGATCTTAGCTCTTTCCTCTGGTCCAGGTGGATTATATCGCCTTTCCTCTAGTATATTTGATCCTTTGAATGCTATGCTATAACTATGAAAATTAGTAGAAAATTTACAGAAGGAATAGCTAGATTAGATCTTGAAGGTATACCTGACCAATCATTGGGACATGATCAAAATACCATAGGAATTCTTATGAATTGGAGATTAGACTTGATAGGACTATCAGTTTTAGAAGGAAAGATTGAAAATTTGGTTAACCTGATTTATGTAATATCTACTTATTCTAGATATTGTATTTCAGGTATTTATAAGCCTGTAAATGATGAAAGCGGATCTATATCCTTATCCAATGAATCTAATTTTCATAAGCTTAAGCTAATTAGTACGAAAAGCAATATAAAGCCACTAACTTTAGAATTAGATGATGCTGAATTAGCTGACCTAACTAAATGCCTCGACAAGGTAACTAATGATACCAATTTGGCAATTCAATGGAATATTCCAAACTCCAAAAAGCTTTTTCGAAGTCAGTTAATAAGTAATTTATATGATCCTATCAGGATCATATACCCAATTACTGGTCTTGCTATATTCTCTCTCACAGTATTACTTTTTTACAATTATCCTCGATCAATTCAACCAGAGACCACAGTAGGCTCATCAGTTCTACCAAGTAGATCAGAAAATAAAATAGATTAATATCTTGACGGATTACATTTTCAGGTCAGAATTAAAAAAATAATATAAATATATCTTTAATGGTACTGTCAGGTCCTAATAAGAAGAGAAAGCAAGCTAGGAGCTTCATTTTTAGGGGTAAAAACGGAAAAAAGAAAGTCAGGCAAATAATAGAAGCAATTCTAATGTTGGTAATAGGATCAAATTTAATTGTATTTTTAAATACACTTCCGTCTGATTTTATAACAACAAGGCTCTCCAAAGAGATTTGGATTCAACTATATACTGCTTTAAGTAGTATTTTCAATTCTCTATCTAGTATTTGTGTTGCTCTAATCGTAATAACCCTTTTGATCGCTAGTTTACTATTGATCCTAGGCGGAATATTTAGGCTACTTGTTATTTATAGTCGAAGGAAATCAAAGTCTAGTAAAAATAAATCTGATTAATTACTGAAATTATATATTCATAAAAAATAATGATATAATACTTTAATGAAATGTATTTATAGTTTACCTAAAACAAAATATTAATATTAGGTTATTAAACAAAACTCTTTCTCACCTTAATTAAAATCTTTGATATGTCAGAAAAGCGTTTCTCAATATTATTTATTTTATTTAGCCAAATATTAGTCCTTAGATATTTATTAAGCCTATATTTTAATGGCTCACTGTTCTGGATACCTGTAGGCATTTCATTTGTTCTAGTGCTTATGATATTAATTACCGATGACAAATCAATTTATCGCCTTACAAGTAATTTCAGCCTTAATAGGCAAATTCAGATATCAGCGTATTTAGTTCTATGCTTTATATATATATTCGCTTGTTTGGCTGGCTTAATACTCTTAACCAAATTGATACCTATTAATGATTACAGCATTACTTTGGTTCCATTTATAGCATTATATATTTGCGTATTTGGTTCAATTGTTGGTATAACTCATAAGCTATTTTCCGCCATGCGAAACAACGCAAAGTATTAACAAATAATAACTCTGCTTATAATTTTACCTATATTATTATAATAGATAAAATTAATTATTAACTTTATGTTGTCTGTAATTAAGTACAGTTCTGAGGACTGTGGCACTTGCCACCGTATGAGTCATTATGATGCATCAGTAACCATAGAGATGAATCTTGAATTTATTGATGTTCCTATGCAGGATACTAATCAATACAGAAAGTATAGAAGAATACTAATATCTAAATATCCAAACAAAGAAGGAATGGGATGGCCCACATATTTAATTGTTGAGGAACCTTTGGCTGACTTTAAAATAATAGGAGAGATTAAAGGAGGAATGTCAAAAGGTGAATTTAGAGAGAATTTAAATGATATTATTAATACTAGTAATTTATAAGTTAATCATTGTTTAGGATATAGTTTTTCAATATTTTTCTTTTGTTGTTCTTTTTTACTTTTATCAATTAAATAATCTCTTCTTCTCCTTGCTATAAGTCCTGGTAAGTACCATAAGACAGAAAAAAAGACCAACATAAATATTGGATTTTTCCATGTCATAAAAGCTATTTGATCAAGCATTAATTTGTATGAATATATTTATATTATATACCATTTTTTAAGTAAAACCTCGTCAAATGTATATGCTTTATGTTTCTATTAACCAAGTAGATTTAGCCGTAAAATAATCAAAAATGTTAAGCACAAGACTATTGAACCAATTGAAGCCATAGCCAATAAGAGGGATAGATTCATGAATAAATAGCTAATATAATTAATACATAAATGGTGACTTTTTCACTTATTATACCTTGATATTTTTACTTTGTGGATTCATTATATAAATAATAGTACAAATGCTACGCTTTCAACTATAAATTAATCTATTATCATTAGACTCTAGTCTTAATAATATCTATTTGGTTTTAGACTTTACTTTTTTGATTAATGTATAAGTTGTTTTTTTGCCCATCTTGTCTGGAACAGTAATACTACAACCCTTGTCGCGTTTTATATTGCACTTTTTATTAGCTTTAGTAGTCTTCCATGTACATGGAACCTCTGATACTACAGAGGACGTGATTTTCCATCCATTTTCAAGATATGACTCAATACTGTTTTTATTGCAAGCAACTGATATTTCAATCGACTCAGTAATATATACATCTGTAGATTTTGCTTTACCTCCCTTGTGGAGCAAACCTCCACCTTGTTCTATAAGTGAACAGCCACTTAATATAAATATAGAGCCAAGCATTAATAAGCCTGTTGTCTTTCTATAGGTTATCATTCGCATTCTTTAGATTCTCATTTATAATACTCCATACAATAAAAAATATTATACGTATTAGCAAATTAATAAATTTATTTCTTCTTTTTTGATTTGCTCTTCTTTGGATCAATAACGGTCAATAATTCTTCCATTTTAGTCATTAAGTCTTTTATATTATTAGCTTCAGGCAGCTGTAATTCTTCTGTAACAGCAAGATGTATCGTCCTTAGCTCTGCACGCAAGTGTTTTAGATGAGTCTTGACAGCCTCTTTCTTTTCTTTAGCTGTTGCCATTGATTTATAAATATTGCATATAAGTATATAACCTTTTACTATTTAATGGAATTAATCTCTCATAAAGTAAGATTTTATTAATCTTTTATAGATTATATTTCATGAAATTCAAGTTTCTTGACTTAGCTTATAAAAAGGTTTGGGTCCCTTTGTTCGGCAGAGTTCTATTTAAATTGGTTTACTTCATTGAACGTGAGAAGCCTACTCAATTACCTACATACCGTATTGAGGACAAATTTGACGAAGATTCTTAGGGTCTAGTCCAATATAGATATATTCCCCCCATTGCAATAGTTCAAAGCAACAATAAATTTATTTGATTTGGTCAGGTTTATTGTTTTGTCTTTAGTTTTTAAAAGTGAAATAGTGTTACTCACGCATTTATTTGTATTAGCTGAATATTTTATTACTGGGTTGATATAGATAACTGAGCTTACTATTAATAAAGTTAAATAGACTTTGCTTTTATTATTATCATAATAATTTGCTGACTTACTTTTGATTTTCAGGATTTTTCTTAGCAAGTCTTCAGGCAGACCAATTTGTACAAACAGAAGCTCAACCCACCAGGGAAGTTTGCCTTTCCTTTTTGTTAATTCAGGTTTATCACGATTAGCTCTGCCTTCGTCAGATTTTGTCATTTCCTTGATTTTCGTATTAAGTGGCAGATCCTTGCCTATTTTCTTTAATATATCTTAAAACCAATATTTTTATCAGAATTAATCATAAAGTTTATTTTTGCAACAGATTCCTATTACTATCATTCCTTCTTATTCCATTATTTACTTTTTTACTATAATTTAATTTAGGTTTTGCTTAGATTTTCTAATGGCAAAGAGAAGACGTAAATTGTCCAAGGACTTTGAAAAACTTATTTCATCATCAAAAAAAGGAAATGAGCTAATTCTTGCTAAAATACATGATATATATGATGACGATATTCGAGAAGAATATGCTCTAGCATTTGCTCCTGTTAAATTTAAGTTAGACGAAATATCAACTAACTATGATTCATTAGGTATTACTGAGGAATCTGCAAATATGTATGATAATTATACTTCTATGTTGGAGAGTTTTAAGAATGAATATGAAATATAATTAAATTATTATGATTCCTATTTATAGGGTATTACTTTTATTGGTATTGGGCCTTTCCTAATACTGTCTTGCTTGCTTTTACTTGCTTCTTTATTCTCAGTAAACTCTCTAATGCATTTTTGGTAATTTGAGGTTCTTACACAGATACTCTTTATATCTCTTCTTGTTAATGCTGTTGTTGGATATTGATCAATTACTAATAGTGCTATGCAAATTATGATCGATTTAATGATTTTCATTCCCCTTGCATCTATTTACATTGTTAATATTACCTCTGGCATTTATTTGCATAGCTAATATTTCTGTTTGCAAATAAAATGGTTATTCTCTTTTCAGCTTATTAATTTAATATAAAAATGCTATTTAACAGTAATGAGGTAGATGAGGCCATGTCTTCACTTAAAGAGCAATTGCTTGATGACATGACTAAGGCCATTTTAACTCCAAAAGAGGACCTTGCCGATTCTAATGAAGTTAGTTAAGAAGACTTTCTATCTTTTCAGTTAATTCAATCTTTGAGTAATCAGTAAGAATATAGACTTCTTGAGCTGATCTTCCTTTTCTAGCATTAAGTTTATACCCCCCCTTCACTTCCCTAGATATTACTAATTTAAAGCTAACAGACTTACCTTTGACTCTTGTTATAGCACCTGGTGTTATGGTCTTAATATTTTTATCATTGACTATCTTTTTGAGGAGGGATATTAACCCTTCTACGTAGCTGCTATGAGTAAGAACTAACCGTCCCAATCTCATTTTAAAAACTGCCATTACAAAATATACTGATTTCTTTCAGATGTCTAATTTAGATGTTTGAATTTGATGTATAATATAATTATTGCTATATAGAAAATGCTTTTTACTTTTGCTTGGGCCTCACTGGCCGCAATATTTACATTTTCAATAGCTATGGTTGTCTGGGGAAGAAATGGTGATGGATCAATTGATATATAATTTTCAGCGATTTACTTCTAATATTAATAGCTCCTCTTACATTACAATTCTTATCTTATCCTTATTAGTATTTATTACTTTATCAATTGCATATCTAACATTCATTGATTTTAAGGATAAGCGTAGGAATAATATTGGTTAGAATATTCTTTAATTGCCTTCCTTTCTCTTCTTAGCTTCATTGTCTATTATCTTAAATAATTCTATAGCCTCTTTAATCTTTTTGGTATTAGCTTGATATTGAATTAAATCTTTGTTTGCTCTAGACTCAGAAAAGCCTAGCTTGGTCAATGCTTTAGAGCAGTTTTCTCTATCTTTTTCCTTATTCCCTTCTGTTTTATTAGTAAGTTCATATAATCCAATGCTATGTAATCTGGAATAATAATTACCCTTGTATATTAGATCTTTAATATTAATACCTTTTTGTGAGGAAGGTGCTTCTTCATGGTTACTATTAAGCATGTCAATAATAGAGCAATCTTTGTTAATTGTTTCGATTGCAGCAGAGTAATCTTCCATTCTTTGGAAGTCTATATTGCAGGACTTGCATAGGGATATCATTATTTCCTTTAAATGATTAGAAGGTTGGTAGCCTTTTGTGAAGTTTTCAAATGATGACTTTAATCCATAGGAAAAGATGCCATCCTGTACAAATTCTTTTTGATTGCTAACTAAGTTCAATTCAACTAGGTATTCATCTATTACTTTTCTGTATATAGAAGGTATTACATAAGGAAACTCCTTATGGAAGATCTGCTTGCTTTCAGAGATGGTTTTACGTTCACTCAAATCTTTTTTGATTAAATTCTAATAAGACGTTAGCTCTTGCAATATAACCGTTAATATCGTGGAAACCGATCACTTTGATCATGATCCCAATAGTTGTAGAAGAAACTGGTCGTGGAGAAAGAGCCTTTGACATTTACTCGAGACTTTTAAGAGAAAGGATTGTTTTTTTAGGACAACAGGTTACTAATGAGTCTGCTCAGAGAATTGTGGCTCAGCTGCTTTTTCTTGAAGCTGAAGATCCTGATAAGGATATCTTCCTCTATATAAACTCTCCTGGAGGCTCTGTTTATGATGGTTTTGGTATCTTTGACACTATTCAACACATCAAACCAGACGTCCATACAGTTTGTGTTGGTTTAGCTGCAAGTATGGGAGCTTTCCTTTTATGTGCAGGAGCTAAAGGTAAAAGGAGCAGTCTTCAGCACTCAAGAATTATGATTCATCAGCCCTTGGGAGGAGCTAGGGGTCAGGCTACAGATATTCGAATTCAAGCGGATGAAATTCTTTTCTTAAAAGATAAGCTAAACACTGAATTATCTAACCGCACAGGTCAATCTTTGAAAAAGATTGCAGAAGACACAGATAGGGATTTTTATATGTCTCCTTCAGAAGCAATCCAATATGGCCTTATAGATAATGTTTTAAATCAAAAGCCTGTTAGCATCCTGTAAGGATTTAGCTAGTCAATATATTCTCTGTTCGATATTTTTCTGGTACTTCTGTAAATTGTTTAACAACATTAATTAGTTCATCACCATCAATTGTTTCTTTTTCCACTAACAAATCTACTAATTTATCAATTGCTTCTCTATTAGAAGAAACTATTTCAAGGGTTAATTCATAACATTCTTTTACTATTTTTCTAACTTGCTCATCTATTTGTTGTGATATGGAATCTGATATATCTGACCTCGTCATAAGGTCTCTCCCAATAAAGACTTCTTGTGAATCATTTTCAAGAGAAATAGGTCCAAGTCTACTCATTCCAAATCTTGTAACCATTTGGCGTGCCATAGAAGCAACTTGTTGAATGTCACCTCCTGCTCCAGTTGTAACTTCACCTCTACCAAAAACAATATCCTCAGCGGCTCTTCCTCCAAGAGCTCCCATTATTCTTGCTTTTAATTGAGCCCTACTAACAAGAGTTTGGTCTTCATCTGGAGAAAACCAAGTTAGGCCCTTGGCTTGTCCCCTTGGGATAAGAGTAACTTTTTGAACAGGGTCATGATCTTTTAAAAGTGTGCCAACAATTGCATGTCCAATCTCGTGATAGGCAATTAATCTTTTACTTCTTCCATCGGTAAGAGGCTGTCCTTCCATGCCTGCAATGATTCGATCGACAGCATCATCAATTTCTGATATTCCTATCTTTTCCTTTCTTCTTCTGGCAGTAAGAATTGCCGCTTCATTTAAAAGATTTGCTAAATCTGCACCAGTAAAACCAGGCGTGCGTCTAGCAATACTCTCTAACGAAAGGTTTTCATCAATCTTCTTATTCTTTGAATGTACTTTAAGAATAGATAATCTGCCCTTAATATCTGGAGCATCCACTGACACTTGCCTGTCAAATCTGCCAGGTCTTAGTAAGGCTGAATCTAGTACATCAGGCCTATTGGTAGCAGCAATAATTATAATTCCACTATTTCCTTCAAACCCATCCATTTCTGTTAGGAGTTGATTAAGTGTTTGCTCTCTTTCATCATTTCCTCCACCTATTCCTGCTCCTCTTTGTCTACCAACAGCATCAATTTCATCTATGAATATTAAACAAGGACTGTTTTCTTTAGCCCTTTTAAATAAATCTCTAACTCGACTAGCGCCTACACCTACAAACATTTCAACAAATTCAGAACCTGATAAAGAAAAGAAAGGTACACCAGCTTCCCCTGCAATAGCTTTGGCTAATAAGGTTTTGCCAGTTCCAGGAGGGCCCACAAGTAAAACACCTTTAGGGATTTGGGCTCCTACTGATGTAAATCTTTCAGGCTGTTTTAAGAAGGTAACGACCTCTTGTAAGTCTTGTTTTGCTTCTTCCACTCCAGCTACATCGTCAAACATAACGCCAGTCTCAGCTTCCATTGCGAATCTGGCTTTGGTTTTCCCAAATTGCATTGCTTGCCCTGGCCCACCTGGCATGGAATTAGATCTTCTTGCTAGAAATACGAGACCAACTATTAGAAGAATCGGGAAGATTAAGTTACCTAAAAAGCCAATGCTTGCAGGAGTGGTTTTAACAGGATGTATATCAAAACTTATCCCTTCATTTTTTAAACGGTCTATTAGAGCTGGTGTTAGCCCGGGAAGATCAACTCTGATTTTTTGAATTCTGTTGTCTAAATCTGGATCAACAGCTTCTACGATTGCATTCCTTCCTCCATCAAAAATATCAACTGAGGTAACCCTTCCTGAATCAACATAATCAATAAAGCGTCCATAACTCATTCTTGAAACAGCAGTATTTCTCTGCATTGCAGAAGAGTTGCTTTGTTGTATAGAACCATTGCTGCCATTGGATAAAATTTGCCAAGCTATCAGCAGGACAACGATTATGGGGATTATCCACAATGCTATTGATTTAAATCTTTGATTCATGTAACAGTCAAATTTGTCTTATTCTAAGAGAATTAATGCCCTAACTGTTGGAATTTTTCAATAATTTCTGAATGAATTTCATCGATGAAAATTCTATGTCGTAAGTTACAAGCTACGTAAAGCAACAATAGGATCAAGTTTTGCAGCTCTTTTGGCTGGGAGAACTCCAAAGATTAGACCAATTGAACCTGAAAGACTTACGGTAAATAGTATTACTTTTGCTTCAATATTAGCTGGTAAAGATGTTGTTAATGAAATAACATTGACTGAACCTAAGCCTATAAATGTTCCTAATACCCCCCCCAGTATTGCTAATATAAGAGATTCTACAAGAAACTGTAAAAGTATATCCATATCTCTAGCACCAATTGCTTTTCTTAAACCAATTTCTTCTGTTCTTTCACTTACAGAAACAAGCATTATATTCATAATCCCAATACCACCTACCAGCAATGAAATTCCTCCTATAGCCGCCAACATTAATGTTAAGCCTCCTGTTATTGTAGATACTATTGTTAGGGCATCTTTTTGAGACCTTACAGCAAAGTCATCGTCTTTTAATATGCTATGTCTTTGCCTAAGAAGATTACTTATTTGAAATTTTGCTGCATTAATGTCCTTTGAACTTTTAGCCTGAATACTTATAAAGCTTAAACTAATCCCATATGTTGGATCTTTGCCTGTTATCTTGTTGACCATAGTCGTTAAAGGTATATATATATTTTTATCCTGATTGCTCCCAAAGACAGCTCCTTTAGGTTCCATTATTCCTATAACATCAAATGATTGATCCTTAATTCTTATTTTTTGACCTAAGGGACTTTTGGTATTAAATAAATCGTTCTTTAACTCTGAACCTATAATTGCTACATTCCTTACACTGCCTTGGTCTTTTTCTGTTATAAACCTTCCATTTGCAATATCAAAACTTCTTACTTTGAGGAAATCTGATGTGACTCCAAGCACAGTAGAACTAAAACTTTTTGATTGATATTGTACTATTTCACTTGATGATATTTGAGGTGCAACCCTTTTAATAGAAGGTACTTGTTCTTTTATAGCAATAGCATCATTTAGGGTTAAATTTCTTGGAAATGCAACACCTCTTCTTCTTGTATTGTTATTACCTGGAACTACAAATAAAACATTAGCACCAAGGTTGCTTAACTGATTAGAAGCAAGCTTTTGAGCACCTTTACCTACACCTAATAATGTTATCACTGAAGCATTACCTATTACTATTCCTAGCATCGTTAAAGAACTTCTTAGCTTATTAGATTTTAATGTCTTAACAGACATTAAAAATATTTCTTTTAAAGATACTTTCCCGGACATTGATACTTCTAATTTATTGAATTGTTTGGTATGCCTTTATATATTATCCCTTGATCTAGATCCAATGTTATGATTTCGCCGTTATGAAATTTATTGCAAGCATCATTTACGCTACTTATTATTGCTATTGACTTGTCGTTCTCATCAGAAAACTTTATTGATTCTTGACCTTCAAAAATAATACCTGAGATATTTACTTGTGAAGTTGGGTTATATTTAACATCCTTAGAAATTACAAGTATCTCTTGAGATTTGATCTCGGATAAATCCTTAAGTTTTCTTATTAATCTTAATTTGCCACTTACCCTACCTGATCCTGATGAATGACCGTTTGCTACTACATCAGTAACAATTCCAACTTTGATCAAATCTGTTGAGCCACTTATGCCTGTTAATGTTCCAGCGGTTTCTACTACTAAATCGCCAGGATTCAATATGCCTAGCTCTGTTGCTAGCTTCATTGCATTACTAAAAGTTTGAGTTGTACTTTTTTGTATTTCCTCAATTAGTAAAGCCGAGACTCCCCATACTAATTGGAGTCGTCTGGCAACACTAACTTCACTTGTAATCGCAATAATAGGCGTCGCTGGACGAAATTTACTTACATTGTGAGCCGTTGCTCCACTTTTGGTTAGTGGAAGGATTGCTGCAGCATTAAGCTGCCTTGCAATAGTACTTACTGCTGCGCTTATAGCATTTGGGATAGTACTTGGCAGATGACTTTCAAGGGCTCTTTGGGGATAATCTCTCTCGATTCTTCTGGCAATTGTTGCCATTGTTCTGACAGCTTCTATTGGATAATCACCAACAGCCGTTTCATTCGAGAGCATTACTGCATCTGTTCCATCAAGTATTGCATTGGCAACATCACTTACTTCTGCTCTTGTTGGCCTTGGACATGAGGCCATTGAATCAAGCATTTGCGTTGCTGTAATTATTGGTATGCCAAGGCTGTTAGATTTTTTTATTAGTTCCTTTTGCAGAAGAGGCACCTCTTCTGCATCCATCTCTACGCCAAGATCTCCTCTTGCGACCATCACACCATCACAAAGCCTAAGTATTGAATCAATTTGATCAATTGCTTCGAACTTTTCTATTTTTGCTACTACTGGTGTTGTGAATCCATGATTCCTTATTAACTCTTTTATTTCTTGAATGTCAGATGGATTTCTAACAAAGCTTAGAGCAACCCAATCGACGCCATTTGCAAGACCAAATGATAGGTCTACCTTATCTTTTTCTGTTAATGCATTAATAGATAGTTGAACATCAGGAAAATTTACCCCTTTATTGTTCGAGAGAATGCCGCCTACAACAACAGAACATATTAGTGATTTTTCTTCAGAATCAACTTTATCAACGACCATTTCAACTCTTCCATCATCTAGTAGAATCCTTTTTCTCTCTCCCACTTCACTTATAAGATTCTTATAAGTGACAGTTGCTATTTCTTGATTGCAATCGATATCTTCTGAAGTTAATACAAACTTAGCGCCCTTCTTTAAAGTGATTGGCCCTCCTTTAAACCTCCCTAGCCTGATCTTTGGTCCCTGTAAATCTTGCAAGATGCCAATATTGACATTTAAATCATTTGCGACAGATCTTATTGTTCGTATTCGTTGAGCATGCTCTTCATGATCACCATGAGAAAAATTTAATCTAAAGGTTGTAGCTCCTGCTTTAATAAGCTGAGAGATCATTTCTGAACTTTCTGTTGCAGGACCAATAGTGGCAACAATTTTTGTCCTTCTTTTTAAGTCTATTGTTGTCATTAGAATTACCTTCCTCTTTCAGGGAAATGCTTTTTTGGGTTCACTTTGATTACCTCTGAGTCTTTCTTCTTTCTTATCATGGACCTTAATGAGTACCAAGACAAATCCAGGGAAACAGCTCGTTATCCTAATCCTGGAAATAATCCTGTTTATCCAACATTAGGATTGGCAGGAGAGGCTGGCGAAGTGGCAGATAAAGTAAAAAAAGTTTTGAGAGATAAAGACGGAAAATTTGGAATAGAGGAAATAGAAGCAATAAAACTAGAATTAGGAGATGTCCTTTGGTATGTAGCACAGTTGTCAACTGAATTAGGCTTTGATCTTAACAATGTCGCTCAAACCAATCTAACAAAATTAAAAAGCAGGTTAATAAGAGATAAAATTTCAGGTAGTGGTGATATTAGATAAAGACTAATGTTGATATATGATTAACCTATATTACTTATTAAGCTGCTATTTAGAAAAGCAAATCTTAAATTAGTTAAGAGTGATTCAGTAACGTTTAGAACAATAAACGCTAGTATTGGTGATATATCAAGCCCTCCTATTGCTGGTATTATGCCTCTAAATAAATTCAAGTATGGATCTGTAATAGCGCTTATATTGCTTAGTACTGGGTTGCTCCAGTCTAGATTAGGGAACCATGTAAGTAGTACTCTTAAAATTAGAATGTATGAGTATATTAATATGGTTTGACTGAGTACAGCGAAGATATTCGAGATAACAGTTTGCATTTTTAATTTAAAAGCTTATTTTAAGCTGCTTTTTTGTTTTCTGGTACTTTTATATCAGGAATTACTGTAAATGTCTGATGGAACTTTTCAGAAAGGGTTAACCAGAAGGACCTTCCTTCACGTTGTCTTTTTCGTTCTACAAAATTCATAGCAACAAGTTCTTTTATGTGCTCATATGCTCCAGATCCTCTTAGCTCAACAAGGTCAGATTGTAAGATTCTCTTTTTCAGAGCAATTGTTGCAAGGGTTCTAAGGGAAGCGCCTGAAATATCTACTGGAAGAAGATTTTGTACAAGTTCCCCAAGACCTTGTCTTAATTGAAGACCATATTTATTATCCTTTTCCTTTATCTCTAATGCAGTATCTCTTTGAGAGTACTCAGCCATTAGTGCAAACAAAGCCTGTTCGATAGATTCTTTTGGCTCATTTAATATTTCTGAAATCTCTGTAATAGTTAGAGGCTTCCCTTTAAGATAAAGAGTAGCCTCAATTGTTGCAGGCAATGAGATATCTAGTGTTGAGGCAATATCTTTGGTAGAGGCAAGGTTGGTGATAGCTAGCTTAGTAACTCTTGTCCTACAACTTAACCTGAATTTTCAATGTTTGCACCTAGAAAAAGTTTGTAGGCAGGATTTGTCGTTTCTTGCCAGTTTTTGTAACCAATGTCTTTTAGAAACTTCTCCCAATTGTGAAAATCATTTTTCTGAACTAATACACCTACAATTATCCTGCCAATATCAGCACCATGATTCCTATAGTGAAAGATGCTAATACTCCAATTAGGCCTCATAGCTTCAAGGAATCTCATTAAGGCTCCAGGCCGTTCTGGAAATTCAAATCTATAAAGAAGCTCTTTGTAAGAGTTGGTCGAGATATTATTTGTTTCTGGCAGTCTTCCTCCTACCATATATCTTAAATGCATTTTTGAGAATTCATCATCAGTTAAATCTATACATTTAAATCCCGAATTTCTGATTTTATCTATAAATAATAAACGATCATTTTTATTCTCAACCTCAACTCCTATGAAAATATCGGCCGAATCTTTATTAGACATGCGATAACTAAATTCAGTAAGATTTCTATTGCCTATTACCTTGCAAAGAAACTTTAAACTCCCGGCTTTTTCTGGGATTTCTACTGCAATCATCGCTTCTTTTTCTTCTCCAATAACTGATCTTTCTGCAACAAATCTGAGCCTTTCGAAATTCATATTTGCACCACATGTTACGGCGATTAAATTTTCATTATGGATATTATTTTTGCAGATATCTAGCTTTAATCCTGCAATCGCTAATGCTCCAGCAGGTTCAAGAATCGATCTTGTATCTTCATAAAAGTCTTTCATTGCAGCACATATTTCATCTGTCTTAACCGTGATCATTCGGTCGACATATTTACTAGCTAAATCAAAGGTTATTTCTCCAACTTGTTTTACTGCAACACCATCAGCAAAAAGACCTATTTCATTTAGTTGAATTCTTTTCTTGGCTTTTAATGATTGTGTCATTGCACAAGCATCCTCAGGCTCAACACCAATTATTTTGACCTGTGGCCAAAGATTTTTTATATAAGTTGCTATTCCTCCTATTAGACCTCCACCACCTACTGCAATATAAATAGCAAATGGAGGACTCTCTATTTGTCTAACGATCTCAACCCCAATTGTTCCTTGCCCAGCAATTACTTCTGCATCATCAAAAGGATGAATAAATACAAGTTTTTGTTCTTTGCTTAGTCTTATTGCTTCTTGATAGGCCTCATCATATGTATCACCATGAAGGATCACTTCAGCATTAAAGGATCGAACGGAGGCGATTTTTACCGGTGGAGTTGTTATTGGCATCACTATCACAGCTCTGCAATTTAAATAGGATGCACTTAGAGCTACTCCTTGGGCATGATTTCCAGCACTGGATGCAATTACGCCTGTATCACGTTCTTTTTTTGTAAGACGAGACATTCTGTTGTATGCACCTCGTAACTTAAAGGAAAAGACTGGTTGCAAATCTTCTCTCTTAAACCAAATACTGTTTTCAAACCTTTTACTTAGCTTTTTCGCTTTGTCTAGGGGGGTTTCTATGGCTACGTCATAAACGTTAGCTGTAAGGATTTTTTGTAGAATGTCCTCCATAGTTATCGATTCTTGCAGTTTTTGTGACAAAAGTTTTGTAATTCCATTTTCGATTAGGTAATAATTTCTTCGAAATGGAGAGAAACACCGTAGATTGTTATAAATAACTCTTACGGTTATGCGTCTGAGCGAAGTTAGCCATCCTAACCAATTACATGGTTTGACAACAGCTCAACTTGAAGACATTGCTTGCCAAATTAGGGAAAGGCATCTTCAGGTTGTTTCAACAAGTGGTGGACATTTAGGCCCAGGGCTTGGTGTTGTTGAATTAACTCTTGCTCTCTATCAGACATTAGATCTTGATGTCGACAAGGTTTGTTGGGATGTAGGTCATCAGGCATATCCTCATAAATTAATTACAGGACGTTATTCAGATTTTGATTCATTAAGGCAACAAAATGGCGTGGCCGGTTATTTAAAACAGACAGAGAGTTCCTTTGACCATTTTGGAGCAGGGCATGCAAGCACTTCAATTTCAGCAGCTCTTGGAATGGCATTAGCAAGAGATCGACAAGGTAAGGACTTTAAATGTGTTGCAGTTATTGGAGATGGTGCTCTTACTGGAGGAATGGCTTTAGAGGCAATTAATCATGCTGGACATTTGCCCAATACGCCCTTTTTAGTAGTGCTTAATGATAATGACATGTCTATTTCTCCCCCAGTAGGGGCTCTATCTACGCATTTAAATCGTATGAGACATAGTGCTCCTATTCAGTTTATTTCAGATAGCGTTAAAGAAGGAGTACAAAACATCCCATTCTTAGGTAAGGAGATACCCCAAGAGATTAAGTCATTAACTGGAAGTGTAAAAAGGCTTGCTGTACCAAAAGTTGGGGCTGTTTTTGAAGAATTAGGTTTTACCTATATGGGCCCTATTGATGGTCATGATATTTCTCAAATGACCAGAACATTTCAAGCAGCTCATAGAATTGGTGGACCAGTTCTAGTACATGTCGCCACTACTAAAGGGAAAGGCTATCCATATGCAGAAGCAGATCAAGTTGGTTATCACGCACAATCTGCATTTGATTTAACTACAGGTAAATCCATCCCATCGAAGACCCCCAAGCCGCCTAGTTATAGCAAGGTGTTTGGTCAGACATTAGTCAAAATCTGTGAGCAAAACAGTAATGTTATGGGTATCACTGCAGCTATGGCTACAGGCACAGGTTTGGATCTCCTTCAAAAAGCTATACCTGAACAATATGTTGATGTTGGCATTGCTGAGCAGCATGCAGTTACACTTGCGGCAGGTATGGCTTGTGAAGGATTAAAGCCAGTATGTGCTATTTATAGTACTTTTCTACAACGAGCATTCGATCAATTAATCCATGATGTAGGGATACAAAATTTACCTGTGACCTTTGTCCTTGATAGGGCTGGGATAGTAGGGGCTGATGGCCCTACGCATCAAGGTCAATATGACATAAGTTATTTCAGGTCTATACCTAATTTCACCGTTATGGCCCCAAAGGATGAAGCAGAACTGCAGAGAATGCTAGTAACTTGTCTAGACCACGATGGCCCAACTGCTTTACGGATCCCTAGAGGTCCTGGAGAGGGTGTGACTCTTATGGAGGAAGGATGGGATCCTTTGAAAATAGGTAGAGGTGAAATCCTTGAAGAAGGCGATGATTTATTAATACTTGCTTATGGAGCAATGGTTGCTCCTGCAGTCAAAACGTCATTGATTTTAAAAAATGCTGGTGTTTCATCGACTGTTATAAATGCCAGGTTTTTAAGACCTTTAGATCAAGCCTTAATTCACCCATTAGCTAGAAGAATAGGAAAGGTTGTAACAATGGAAGAAGGTACTTTGCTTGGTGGTTTTGGTTCCGCCATTGTTGAATCATTTGCAGACCAAGATTTACATGTATCTACATTGAGGATTGGCATCCCGGATAAGCTTGTTCATCATGCGAGCCCTCAACAAAGTAAGGAAGACTTAGGATTAACTCCAGATCAGATGAGTAAAACTATTAGAAAACGTTTTGGTTGGGATAATTCAGATTCGCTATTTATTAGTAATTCAAGCTCTAAATCAATATAAATAAATCCTATTAATATAACTAATTACTCATAATTAGTTATATTAATAGAAATAGATATCTTAGTATAAGTACTTTATATACTAACTAAATCTACTAAGTTATTTGCTCAATAACTACGGCTAAAATATTTTTTTATTTTATTGAATAATCCTAATACTCTTTGATTAAAGAACACCTCTTGCTGCTAAACCTAAAATTGAACCAATTCCAAGAATGTGACCTAAGCAATTAGCTGCAACAACAGATGCATGACTCATTCCGCCAAAGAATTTAGAGTTGGGTATTTCAAACCCTTCGTTTGGCTTTGCAATGTTAGCTCTAGCTATGGCATAAGCAAGAACATTGCACAAAATCATTACTACAGCACACTTGGGTGACCAATGAAATGTAACTGGAGCAGCAGAAGCCAATAGCGTTGTAATCATTAACACATTAGATGCGACTTTATTATTCTCCTTGATAAAGCACATTTGACCACAATAATTGCTCACCTCGTAAAAGTTATTCACTTGTTTTCTTAAGCAATCCAAGGAAACCGAAAACTACTAAGGCGTCACTAACTGCTAAAAATGCTTCTGCTGACCCATGTAAAGGATCTATATCAGTTAGCTCTAGGCCATATTTCACTTGTGCAAATATTGAAAAAGCTATTGTCACGCCAACAAAAATTAGAGTAAATCTAAATCCCAATAAAGCAATTTTTGGAATAGAGCTAGCTTTTTGGGCCCAATATAGAAAAATCAGGTAAGGGAAGAGCGATATAACAAATAATGGTCCTGGGTCTAGTGTCCCTAGGAGTAAGAAAAAATCCTTCATTGTCATTCTATAGCTTCCCTTTCTATTGAAACGATTTTCCAGGCGGCTATTGCTAAGCAACAATTACCTATAAAAGTAAGAAGAGCTTGTATGTATACCAGTCCATATAAAGTTGTTGAATTATCATATACATGCCATGTTATTGCTGCCATGGCACTTGCCAGATTAGGAAGCATTGCAAAAGCTAACCAAATAAGATTCCTATAAATCTTTTCTCGTGCGGAAATTTGAGCAATTAAAATTATAGCCAATATCCATTCTATAAGAGTAAGGATATGTATAAACCATGTAGGGGTTGAAAGAGAATGCACTGATTAAATTTCTCTTTGCTTTAGTAGTTCATTCAATACTTCTTTTGGATGTTTGCTTGCATTTACATTTTGCCAACTATATTTGATTATTCCATTTGGATCTATTAAAAAAGTATTTCTTTTAGAATAAGAATCTTGCCATGAGGAATATTTCTTACTTACTATGCCATCTGTGTCTGATAGTAGCGTTAGATGAAGATTCTGATCATCACAGAAGCTTATGTGACTTTCCATTGAATTGTTACTGATCCCTACTATCAAGGCATTCTGGTTGTCAAATTTATTACTTAATTCCTCAAATTTTTTGGCTTCTATAGTACAACCTGGAGTTGAATCTTGTGGGTAGAAGTATAATACTATCCATTTGCCTTTAAAATCTGTTAATGACCAATTGAATTTACCCTTATCTATATTATTGTAGCCTTGTAAATTAAAAACTGGTGCTACCTTATTTATATTTAGAATATCTTGGGTAGAAGCCAACATAGCTTGAGGGGTAAGTACTAGTATTATGGCTATTATTGTTACTATAAATCTTTGCAATATATATATCATTCTTAAATAAGCTTTAAATTAATAAATAGATATTTACTAATTATAGCTTATTTAAATCTATTCCTTGCGACTTAGCATAAGAATCTAAGCCTTTCTTTTGGATAGATTTTAAAGTGCGAGTGGATATACGAAGATTTAACCATTTTTTGCCCTCTTCCCACCAGAGGCGTCGTTTCTGAAGATTTGCCTGTTGTAATTTTTTGGTACGTATGTGGGAGTGGCTAACGGCCATGCCATTATTAGCTTTTGTTCCAGATAGTTCGCAGACTCTAGACATTGCTGGGTTTTATAAATCTAAAGTGGATTATCTTAATAATATCAAACTGTGTTTCTCTAAACTATTTTTGAGATTAATTTCCCCATAAGATCAGCACTCCTTTTTTGAAAGCCTGACATCTTGCTTGGATCTAACCCACCTATGCTTAAACAGGCCATCTCATAAAGATGAATCGAGATTTCTTTTATAAGGTTTTGATTTTGAGAGTTTCCATCAGTCCCAATAATGATTGAACTTGCTTTAAGCTTTTCTAAGCCTTTGATCATGGGATGGCATTTGTTAATTAAAAGAACATGACTGTCAGGCAGCCCAGGTAGCTTTTGTTCCATTAGTGCGCCCATATCAGTTATCCGTCTAAGTTGCTCTGGTAAAAGAATCATTGCTGGAACATCACTATTGGTTTTTAATTCTTTAATCTGAACTGTAACTTTTGTATTTTCTAAAGATTTTTCTATCATTTCTTTTAGAGCTTCTGTTTTGTTTTCTCCTTCCAAATTAGTTATCTCAGGATTTTTGTCTTTTTCTTGGTCTTCTATTTCTGAATCAACTCTCTGAAATAACACTTTTTCTTTTTTAGACTCTATCCAGGGTATAAATTGAGAATCTATAACAGTGTCAGCTAATAACACTTCAAAACCTTGCGATTTCCATAAAGCTAGAGGATTGGCTTGTGCTATTTCATCCGTGCAATATAGTATTTTGATGTCT
Organism: Prochlorococcus sp. MIT 0603; assembly: GCF_000760215.1. Lineage (NCBI taxonomy): Bacteria > Bacillati > Cyanobacteriota > Cyanophyceae > Synechococcales > Prochlorococcaceae > Prochlorococcus > Prochlorococcus sp. MIT 0603. Next base: position 476,684 of record NZ_JNAW01000002.1, read on the forward strand.
TCAGAATTTTCTTCTTTACTTACTCTTTCTATGTAATCTTTTATAGAAGTATAGTATTTATTATCATTTGATATTATAGAATCATCCTCAGAAAAACTATTTTCTCTAGTTGTTCTGTAGATAATTAAGTCGTCTACTTGCTCGCCAAATTTCTCATCCTCCATCGCTCCAATCTTAATAAATGGTGCAATTGAATCCCATGCATTTGCATAAAATTTTGCTTCATCTTCCTTAAGATTTTTTAGCTTTGAGGCGATTTTCTTTGAAATAAAATTACCTATAGATCTTACTTTCCTGTTTGACTGTAAAGCACTTCTGCTTACGTTTAGAGGTATGTCAGTTGAATCTAATACTCCTCTTAGGGGTAATAGATACCTTGGAACAACTTCTTTAATTGAATCACTAACAAATACTTGATTGCTATACAATTTAATTTCACCAGTTTCCCAATCGGCTCTGCCACTTATTTTTGGAAAATATAATATACCTTGCAGATTATAAGGATAATCTGTATTTAAATGAACCCAAAAAAGAGGGTCACCTTGAAAGGGATATAAATAATTATAGAAATCAATATAATCTTTATCTTCCATTTCATTTGAATTTTTTCGCCATGGGGCAACTCTCTTATTTATAGACTCGCCAGATAGGTATATATCTATAGGCATAAAATCACAGTATTTTCTGACTAAATTTTTTATTCTTTCTGGTTCTATATATTCCATTTCTTCTTCCATTAAATATAAAATTATATCTGTTCCAATATCTTCCCTTTCTGTTTTCTCTAGGCTAAACTTAGGAGAGCCATCACATTTCCACTTTACGGAAGTAGAATCTTTAACTGCCGATTTAGTAATAATCTCAACATTCTCAGCTACCATAAAACTCGAGTAAAAACCTAAACCAAAATGACCTATTATGCCTTCTTCAGATTGTTCGTATTTTTTTAGGAATTCTTCTGCACTTGAAAATGCGACTTGATTAATATACTTCTTGACTTCATCAGAAGTCATACCAATTCCATTATCAGAAAATCTAATAGATTTCTGCTCTTTATCAATAGTTATATCTATTCTTCCTTCATCTGATGACTCACAGTCTCCAGCTAGAGAAGCCATTCTTCTTTTACTTATTGCATCTACTGCATTGCTGATAAGTTCTCTTAGAAATATTTCATGATCTGAATAAACTGCTTTTTTTATAATAGGGAATATATTTTCAGTATGTATCTGAATCTGTCCTTCTTCGATTACTGCCATGGTCTTAAAATTTAGATTGGTATTGCTTATTTCATTTTAATTAGCATATTAAACTTAGCTGGGGTATTCACCGAACAATTTTATTTATACGTTTTTTGCTCGTTAGCTCTTTCTTCAGGTATTACCGCACCTTGTATTGGACAAACTGCTAAGCAAACCCCACAGTCAATGCATTTGGAGAATTCAATAAAATAAAAATTTGTACCTTTTTGATTCTTTCCATCCCTTTGCTTAATGCAATCCACAGGACATGCTTCAACACAAAGTGCTATACCTTCGCATAAATCACTTTTTATAGAATGCGGCATTTGATTATGATATCCATTCAACTCTATCGAAGCTTCTTTTGATCGATATTTCTTTTGCTAATGATTTAGTTTCACATGGATTTAGTTCAACCATGGCAATAACTCCTTTATCATGTAATTGAGATTGAAGTATAAGTGCATCTTGATATAGTTTATTATCATTATATGCTATAAGAACCTTTTCCTGTCTATCTTTTATACTACTTATTTCTTCTTGCATCTCACGAATATTGTCTATTGAGAATGAAAAGCCAGCACCTGTTTCTTCTTTATTAGTTTCACTAAATATGTTTATTAATTCATCATATCTGCCTCCTCTTGCTATAATTTTTGGGCAATAATTATATTTGCAAGTTAGCTCAAAAATTAATCCTGTATATAAATCAAAATGAGATAAATAAGTTGGATCTAGTTGAATTTTAACGCCATGAGTAGAAGCAATTGGTTCTATTATATTAAAAAGACGTTTAAGTTCATTAAATATATTGTTTCGTCCATATATTGATTCTAAACTATCCAAAACATTTTTAGGATTTCCTCGGATTTTAAGTACTTCTTTTAACTTTTGTTTTACATCGCTATCTGTTATATGATTTTCTATATTAATGAGATCAAAATTTGACAAGAAATTTTCAATATTTTTAGTGACTTTACCATTTAAGTCTTTAAGAATTAAATTGAATAATGATTTATGCCCTATTAAAAGTATTGGATTGTCTAAATCTCGTATCTTTAATATGTTTAAAGCCTCTAGAAGCAAATAGAGAAGTTCAACTTCTGCATTAACACCTGATATGCCTATTAGTTCTACTCCACTTTGGAGTTGTTCTTCCACTAAATATTTACCATCACAGTCTTCATTGCTTTTGAAAACTGTACCGGTCGCCCAAAGTCTTAGTGGACGTTGTTTGTTAGCAAGTCTGGTAGTAGCTGCTCTGGCTATAGAGGCTGTCATTTCTGGTCTTAAACCAAGTGGTTCATCTGCAACAATCTTGACAATCTCTTTGTCTGATATGGCCCCTCCAGCAATTAATGTTTCTAATCTTTCTACATTTGGTGGGGACACTTCTTCGTATCCCCATTGTTTGTACAAATGGGATAATTTTGATGTTAATTCTTGATTCCTTTGAACCTGTTTAGGGTTAAGGTCTTTACTCCCAAAGGCAGCTTGTATTGGCATTGCTAATTTGATTATGTAAGTGGTTGATGACTCATGTTTGTTGATTATCCTCCAAAAGACTTTGCCTCCAGAGGTTTAACTTTACTTAGTTCAAATACAAGCTCTTGTTGAATATATGGGTTGCAGGCAAGAATCCTACCTGTTTTCAGATTGAATGTACTATTTTTATAGTCACTAACAATTCCTCCTGCCAGTTCAACAATTGGTACTCCAGCGGCAATGTCCCATGGGGACAAGCCTCGTTCCCAATAGCCATCTAATCTTCCCGCAGCAATAAATGCTAGGTCCAGTGCTGCTGATCCACCTCTTCTAACACCATGGGATTTATTTGTTAACCAACAAAACTCTGCATAGTTATTATCTGGTGTAGTTTTTCTGTCGTAAGCAAAGCCAGTCACTAGTAGAGATTCGTTTAGTGTTTTGACTGATGAAACTGAAAGACTTTCATTATTACAAAAGGAACCAAGTCCTGGGCAAGCCCAGTAAGTCTCATTGAAAAATGGAATTCTAATAGACCCAAGTAAAGGCCTTCCTTTCCATGCTAGTCCTATAGAACATGCAAAGAATGGGTATCCATGTGCATAATTCGTTGTACCGTCTAATGGATCTATGTACCATATATAATCAGTATTAGGACCAGAAATCCCTGATTCTTCCGCAAATATGCCAATTTCAGGTGTTTCACTATTTAGGAATGAAATCACTTCCTTTTCAGCTTCAATATCTGCATTCGTTACTAGATCACCTTGAACACTCTTGCTATTAATCGAATCAATTTTTCGATAATATTTCATTAATATCCCCCCGCCAATTTCACTAGCCTTACGCGATACTAGGGAGAGTCGGTCTAATTCTCTTTTTGTTAAGCAAGAATCACTTGCAACTTGTTCGCAAATACGTTTATTCATTAGGTAATACCTGTTAATTAGTTTGTATTCAAATATTTAATATTATTGATCTCTTAGTTCCTGCTAGATTTATTAAGTTCATAAAGAACATCAGGAGAGGTGGCCGAGCGGTCGAAGGCGCAGCACTGGAAATGCTGTATAGGGGCAACTCTATCGAGGGTTCGAATCCCTCCCTCTCCGTATTAAAACATGAGAATAATCTTGTCATATTTTTCTAATAGATATTATTTAATTGCATATCAACCAAACTTACCTTCGATATAGTCCTTAGTTTCTTTTCGATCTGGATTGTTAAATAATTTTTTAGTGTTACTAAATTCTACTAAGTACCCAGTTTTCCCTCCACTTCCTGACTCTGCATTATAAAAGGCTGTCATGTCACTAACTCTAAGGGCTTGTTGCATATTATGAGTAACTATAATAATGGTAAATGATTTCTTTAATTCATGCATTGTTTCTTCAATTTTTAAAGTCGATATAGGGTCTAGTGCTGAGCATGGTTCATCCATAAGTATTACATCAGGTTCAATTGCTATTGTTCTTGCTATGCATAGTCTTTGTTGCTGTCCTCCTGAGAGACTATACCCACTATCTTTTAATTTATCTTTGCATTCATCCCAAACTGCTGCCTTCTTAAGTGACTTTTCAATCAATTCATCCATATCTCCTTTGTATCCATTGACTCTGGCTCCAAAAGCTATATTTTCATAGATGCTTTTTGGGAAAGGATTTGGCTGTTGAAATACCATGCCTATTCGTCTTCTCACTTCTATTGGATCAATATTAGGGTTGTATAAATCTTGCCCCTCGTACAAAACCCTACCTTTAAGAGAGCAATTCGGTATGAGGTCATTCATTCTATTAAGTGACCTAAGAATGGTTGATTTGCCACAACCAGAAGGGCCTATTAGGGCAGTAACTTTACCAGAAGGTATTTTCAAATATACATTTCTGACAGCAACTTTTTCAGCATAACTAATGCTTACATTTTCAAGCTCAATTTTTGTTTTAGTTTTATTCTCTGATGACATATCTTTACAATTTGTATGTAGTTCTTGATATCATTTTAGCGATTATATTTATAAATAGTATCATTATGAGCAAGACACATGAAGCGGCCCAAGCAAGTTGGTTTTGCGCTGCATAAGGTTCTAAGGCAAAATTATAAATAAGTACTGATAAAGATGAAATCTCAAAGAAAATATCATTAATACTAGATATATGATAATAGGAAAATAATGCTGTAAATATAAGTGGAGCAGTTTCTCCTGATGCTCTTGCTATACTAAGAAGTATTCCTGTTAGAATATTCTTTCTAGCAGCAGGTAATGTTATCTCTAATATAGTAGTTTTTTTCGATGCTCCTATACCTAAAGCACCTCTTCTAAGGTCGTCAGGGACTAATTTTAATCCTTCATCGGTAGTTTTTATAATAATAGGGAGCATAAGTATAGATAAAGCCATAGCACCTGCAAGGGCACTGAATGTACTCCCAAATAATACTTTTGTGACAACAATTATTGCATAAATGAATACACCAGCAATTATTGATGGAACACCTGCTAAAACATTAGTTCCAAATCTAATAAACCTTGAAAATACATTTAAATTGTTAGAGTATTCTGCTAAATAGATACCAGTTCCAACACCAATCGGAATAGAAAATAAACACGCAATTGAAGTAACTATTACTGTGCCAACTATTGCATTGCCTATACCTCCTGCAGAAGAGAAATCACCTCCTGGGGGTTGGGGTTCTAGAAATAGAATATCTAGACTTATTGCTGAGGATCCCTTGACCAGGACATATAATAAAACAAGAACTAATGGGACTAATGATATTAACGTAAAAATAATTGAGCAATATGTAAGAAGCTTGTTAGTAATACTTCTATAACTATATGCTCTGTATCTCAATGATTGTGTTTTAACAAATGTTTTATTGTTAATTTCTTTCATTCTTGATTAATATTTGAGGCTTAATTTTCTAACAAGCCATTGTGCAAAGATATTAATTATTAGAGTCATTAGCATTAAAATAAATGCTGCATACATTAGAGATGAGACTTGGCTGCCATCAGCTTCTCCAAATTGATTAGCTAGCAAGGCTGAAATGGTATATCCAGGAGCAAATATCGACCAACTAAAGTTATTAGAATTTCCTATTATCATTGTCACAGCCATGGTCTCTCCCATTGCTCTTCCCAATGCAAGTAACACTCCACCAGCTATTCCGGATATCGAGGCAGGTAGTATTACATTGAATAATGAACTCCATCTTGATGCACCAATACCATAAGCTGCTTCTCTTAATTTTTTAGGTACTTGTTCTAGGGAATCCCTTGATATAGAAGTAATAATTGGCAGTATCATAACAACAAGAATTATTATTGCAGGTGCTATTGAAGGACCAACTGCTTCTGAACTGAAGAATGGTATCCATCCAAATTGATTGTGTATATAATTAAATACTGGTCGAAGAAAGGGCTCCATAATAAACACAGCCCATAGACCTAATATCACCGAAGGAATTGCTGCTAATAGTTCTATCATTAGTCCAATAACTTCAGAAAATTGCTTTGGTAAAATATTCTCTGTAAGTAGTATTGCTGTTCCTACTCCTAATGGTATTGCAGCTAAGAGAGCAATAATTGAAGTAATCAGAGTACCGTATATAGCTGTAAAAGCTCCATATTTACTATTTACTGGATCCCACTCTGATGTGATAAGAAAGTTAAATCCATATCTGTCTATTGACTCTCTGGATTCAAGATAAACAACAACAAATATTGATATTAGAAGAAGGGCTAATATTATAGCCATAGACAACGAAAAGTTTTTAAAACTTGAGTCTATCCACTTTTCCAAGGAAGAACGGAATCTTAATGAGAATTGTTCTTTTTTCGCTTGGTTCACCAGCTTTTTATATCCACTATAAAATTAAGTCATGCATGCCTCTCTGGTCGAAATGTTTTTAAATGAAATTGCTTTAGGTTTTGCATTACTAAAAAAAGCCTTGGTTGATTAACCCAAGACCGTTAAATTAATTATAGATAAAAGTTTTTATGGGGAGGATTGTTGGCATTGATCTTGGAACTACTAACTCCGTTATCGGAGTTTTAGAAGCTGGGCGACCATTTGTAATTGCCAATGCAGAAGGTTCTCGAACCACACCCTCTGTGATTGGCTATACCAAAGAATCAGAATTAGTAGTAGGCCAACAAGCACGAAGGCAACTTGTTCTTAACCCAAGGAACACTTTTTCAAATCTTAAGAGGTTTATTGGAAGATCATGGGATGAACTTGAAGAGAATACTCTTAATGTTCCCTATACTGTCAGAGCAAATGAGCAAGCATCTGTAAGGGTTGTATGTCCTGTTACAGAAAGGGAATATGCGCCAGAGGAATTAATGGGAAGCATCATAAGAAAATTGATTGATGATGCTGAGAAATATCTTGAGGAAACAATAGATTCTGCTGTAATTACTGTCCCTGCTTATTTTGACGACTCTCAACGGCAAGCAACTAGAGATGCAGCTCTGTTAGCTGGAGTGAAAGTAGAACGTATATTAAATGAACCTACAGCAGCTGCTTTAGCATACGGATTTGACAAAAGCTCTTCTTCTAGGGTTTTGGTGTTTGATCTTGGTGGAGGGACATTTGATATATCCTTGCTTAGGATCTCTAACGGAGTATTCGATGTAAAGGCAACATCAGGTGATACTCAGCTTGGGGGGAACGATTTTGATCAAAAGATAGTTGATTGGTTGGCAGATGATTTTCAAAAACAAAATAATATTGATTTAAGAAGGGATCGACAATCATTACAGCGTCTTTGTGAGGCAGCGGAAAAAGCTAAACAAGAATTATCAGGACTAAATTCCACGCCTATTTCTTTACCATTTATAGCAACAGGTTCTAATGGCCCACTACATATAGAAACCACCTTGGAAAGGACTATATTTGAGAACCTTTGTAGGGATTTAATTGATCGATTGCTAAAACCTGTTCAGATTGCTCTTAATGATTCTGGTTGGACTGCAGAGGATATTAATGATGTTGTTTTGGTTGGTGGTAGCACCAGGATGCCAATGGTTCAGCAGCTTGTTAAAACAATAGTTCCTATTAACCCATCTCAATCTGTTAATCCAGATGAAGTAGTTGCTATAGGTGCAGCCGTTCAAGGTGGAATCCTTACAGGAGAACTTCGTGATCTTTTACTTAATGATGTAACACCATTGTCATTAGGCCTTGAGACGGTAGGAGGTCTTATGAAAGTCTTAATTCCTAGAAATACGCCAATACCAGTAAGGCAATCGGATGTTTTTAGCACTTCGGAATCGAATCAATCCTCTGTTGAAATAAATGTCTGGCAAGGAGAGCGTCAATTAGCTGTAGATAATAAATCTTTGGGTAAATTTCGCTTATCCGGAATTCCACCTGCACCAAGAGGTGTTCCTCAAGTTCAGGTTGCTTTCGATATAGATGCAAATGGATTGCTACAAGTTAGTGCAACCGATAGAACAACAGGAAGAAAACAAACTGTAAGTATTAATGGTGGCTCAAATTTAAATGAAGATGAAGTCAATACCTTAATCCAGGAGGCAAAAGAAAAAGCAGATATTGACCGAAGAAAACGCGCTTCTATTGATCAAAAAAACAATGCTTTAACAATGATTGCTCAAGCTGAGCGAAGATTAAGAGATGCTGCTCTTGAACTAGGTCCTTATGGAGCTGAAAGGCAGCAAAGAGCTGTAGAGATAGCTCTTAGAGATGTTCAAGATTGTCTTGACAATAGTGAATTGGCTGAATTAGATATGGCCACTTCTTCTTTACAAGAAGCTTTGTTTGGGTTGAATCGTCGCATATCATCAGAAAAACGTACTGATAGCAACCCAATTCAGGGGATTAAAAATACATTTGGTTCGCTTAAAGATGAATTATTTTCCGATGATTATTGGGATGATGATCCTTGGGATTATCCACCTAATAATAGACAAAGGAATAATGATTACCCTCGTCGAGACATAGATAATTGGGATAATGACTTCTACAACTAAGCCAGATTATTGGTCGATTTTAGGGCTTAAGCCTGGCAGTGATATTAATGAAATCAAAAGAGCATTTAGGTCAGAAGCAAGGAGATGGCATCCAGATCTAAATATTAATGATTCCAATGCAGAGGAACGTTTTAAATTAGTAAAAGATGCTTATGAAGTTCTTAGTGATCCAGACAAAAGATTACTTTGGGAAAATGAGTACACAATGGATCCCAGTCAGTTATTTTCAACTGGCTTTCCTTCTTATGAGGAATTTATAGATGTTGTTTTAGGTGTACGAATCCAATCGGATGAGATGCTCAACCATCATCAAAATGATGCAATTGATCTTGAAATACCTTTTAAGGAGGAATTTGATGACGATTCATATTTTGAAGATTATGAAAAACCTGCTACTTCTAAACCTCAGCCACCTCCAATAAGACAACTCGAAGATTTAGAAACAGCTATAGAATTAACCCCTGATCAAGCTCTATATGGAACCACTGTTGAAGTCGAGCTATCAACTGGCACGATAGTTGAATTTTCTACGCCACCTTTTGCAGGGGATGGATGGCGACTTCGTTTGCCAGGTGTTGTTTTGGGGGGTAAGGATCACTTTATTCAGATAAGAGTTGAAACTGAGGATGGTTTGCGAATAGATGGACTAAGAGTTATGTATCGACTGGAGTTATTCCCTCAAGATGCCTTGTTTGGTTGTGGTGTAGAAATACCAACGCTTGAAGGCCCTGTTGTTTTACAAGTACCACCAAAGTCATCATCTGGTCGACTCTTAAGATTGAGGAATCGTGGACTTCAATTTGAAGAATTAACGGGAGACCAAATAGTAGAAATTGTTATTGTTTTGCCAGAAGATATCACTGATTCCGAATTAGCGTTATACAAAAGGTTGCAAGAATTATCTCTTGATGAAATTAATTAAGAATGATTTATTATGTATTCATATCTCTCTGATCAAAAATGCTTGTCCATGTTTTACTTTATAACGTAGGTAAAGAACATGAGGGTATTCATTCTATTGATATTAAAGGTAAAACTATAGTTTTAATGTTTGAAGATATAGACGATGCGGAAAGATATCGTGGCCTTTTAGAAGCACAAGATTTTCCAAACCCTTCAATAGAATTAATAGAGCAGAAAGAAATTGATATTTTTTGTGATGATGCGGGTTATGAGTCTCGTCTTATACAGAAAGGGTTTGTACCTATTACTGAAGAAGACAGATTATTTATTTCACCACCTCAGAAAAACTTAGGATTAGAGCCTCCTTCTTCTAATCCAACTCAAACTGATTTATCTCAAAACAACTTAATTCAAGAAGACTTGGATACTATAAAAGAAAATCTCGAGAAATTAATCTGAAATGTCTTTATTTGATCAGTACAGTATCGACAATATAAATAGGGAAAATCTTTTAACTGAAGAAAATAATAAGCGCAGTAAAGATATAGATGTATTAGATACTCATAGCCTGGTAAGTATATTCATAGAAGAGGATAAGAAGCCTCAGCAGGCTGTAAGTAATGCTAAGAATGAAATAGCAAATGCTATTGAAGAAATTTCAAAAAGATTAAAAAATAATGGCAGATTGTTTTATATTGGAGCTGGCACTTCTGGTCGATTGGCAGTACTTGATGCTGCAGAATGCCCCCCAACATTCTGCACTTCACCTGAATTAGTTCAGGCTTTAATTGCAGGTGGACCTTCAGCTTTAATCAAAAGTGCTGAAGGCATTGAAGACAGTATTACAGAATCTATTTTAGATTTAAAAAAAAGGAACTTCTCTTCCAAGGATACTTTAATTGGTATTACTGCAGGAGGTACAACCCCATATGTATTATCTGCATTAAAATATTCCAAAGAAATAAATGCTTTTAATCTTGTAATTACTTGCGTACCAGCAGAACAGGCTGTATTCAATAGTGACATTGTAATTAGGTTGCTAACTGGCCCTGAAATAATCCCTGGCTCCACACGTTTGAAAGCTGCTACAGCAACTAAAATGACCTTAAATATCATTTCCACTGGCATTATGATTAGGTTAGGAAAGATTTTCAAAAATAAAATGGTTGATTTATCAATTACTAATTCGAAATTATTAGATCGATCTATTAGAATTCTAAAAGATTTATTGAATATTGATAGAGCAGAAGCATTCGGCTTGTTGAAATCCTCTAATGGATCAGTTAAAATTTCATGTATCATGAAATTAACAGGCTTAAGTTGTAAAAAAGCAAATTTAATTTTAGATCAGCACCAATCAAATCTACATAGTTGTTTATCAGCTCTTGGTGTAGATATGTCTCAGTTTTAGTTCGTTTGCATTTCGAATTATTCTGACAGTTAAACCTGCTTATTGCTTTATAATGATTATAAATCATTTTCTATTTAATTTACAATGAAAGCCATAATGGATACTGATGTAGGGTCTATTTCTTTAGAATTATTTGAAACACATGCTCCCAGCACAGTTGCAAATTTTGCAAAGCTATCTAAAGAAGGCTTTTATGACGGTCTTTCTTTTCATCGTGTTATACAAGGATTCATGGCACAGGGTGGCTGTCCGAATTCTCGAGAGGGTTCTTCTGGCATGCCTGGAACTGGTGGTCCAGGATATAACATTGATTGTGAAATTAATGAAAAAAAGCATATACCAGGAGCTCTTTCTATGGCTCATGCCGGCAAGAATACTGGTGGAAGCCAATTCTTTATAGTTCACAATTCCCAACCTCATCTTGATGGAGTACACACAGTTTTTGGACAAACTAAAGATATGGATGTTGTACTTAAATTAGAAAACGGATCGCTAATTAAAAAAGTAACTATTATTGATTAGCCATATTTAATTACTTCCATATTAATAAATACGGTAATTTTTTATTATGATTCTTTTTGATTTGGTCGGTTATATTACTTGATAGTAAATTAATATCTAAATAATCAGTTTCTAAATCTTGTGATGGGTGAATCGCTTGCTCTTTGCTACTAGATACAAATAAGCCAATTTTTGTTGTACCTTCCCAATTAACCATAGTTTCAAGAATACTTATTATTTTATCTATTTTGATTTCTTTTTTTATTCGCCATACAAATTGAGGCCTTTCTAATAGGGCTAATAATCTTGATGAATTTTCTGGTAGCAGTTCTAAATTATTTTCAGTTGCTTTTTGTTCAGCTTGAATTCTGAAAATTGAAAGCATCTGAGCAGAGGAGGCACCATCCCAAAAGACCACATAGTATTTACCCTCTTCATTTTTATATTGGTCACCTATTAAATGGCCTAGTTTTTTCTGCTTAATAGCCAAATATTCAGCATTATGGTCACCAGGTGAGATTACTAGTGGCTCTCTACTTTCTACTTTTATCCCATATCCTCCTAATCCCGCAATTTTTCGAGGATTGTTAGTTAATAATCTTAGTCGATGTATTCCTAGATCTGTGAGAATTTGTGCTCCAACACCATAATTTCGTAAATCAGCTGGGAAACCTAATTTTTCATTAGCTTCTACTGTATCTAATCCCCCATCCTGAAGGCTATAAGCTCTTAGTTTATTTATTAGTCCTATTCCTCTACCTTCTTGCCTTAGATAAACTACTATCCCTTCTCCTTCTTCTGAGATTTTTGATAATGCAGCTTCTAATTGAGGACGACAATCACATCTTAATGATCCAAAGGCATCTCCTGTTAAGCATTCTGAGTGCATCCTTACTAGTACAGGCTCTTTTAATTTTCCAATCTTGCCTTTTACTAAAGCCACATGTTCCGTACCATCTAATTCATTGACATAGCCGATAGCTTCAAATTTTCCAAATATGCTGGGCAATCTTGTCGAGGCCTTTCTATATACAAAACGTTCATTTTCTAATCTAAACTTAATTAGATCGGCGATGCTAATAATTTTGAGACCCCAAGTTTTTGCATAGTTTCTTAATTCTGGTAAACGGGCCATTGAACCATCGGCATTTTGAATTTCACAAATAACTCCAGCTGCTGATAAACCCGAGAGTAATGAAAGGTCTACAGCTGCCTCAGTATGACCAGCTCTTTTTAGAACACCCCCTTTATTAGCTCTTAATGGAAAAACATGTCCTGGTCTTCTTAAATGACTTGGTTTTGCTTTTGGGTTTAATGCTACTTGAATCGTTCTAGCTCTATCTTCAGCTGAGATGCCCGTTGAGACACCATATTCAGGGCCTGCATCGATACTTATAGTAAAGGCTGTTTGATTTGAATCTGTATTCCTGTCCACCATTAAAGGAAGATCTAATTGATCTAATTTCTCACCATCCATAGCTAGACATATCAAACCTCTAGCCTCAGTTGCCATGAAGTTTATTTGTTGAGGTGTGGCGAATTGAGCTGCACAAATTAAATCACCCTCGTTTTCTCTGCTTTCGTCATCAACAACTACAACGCATTCACCATTCCTTATAGCAGCTAATGCATCTGCTATTTGATCAAAAGCTATATTTAGTGTGTTCTTAGATTTCAAGTTCTACCTCTTAATTATTTGATGAATAAGGAGTTATTGCTGTACTTGAACTCTGGGATAAGTTCATAATGCTTTTTTAAGCCTATATTATTCTATATGGAACCTATAAATAATAATCCAAAACGTGTTGCGATCATAGGTGCATCTGGTTACGGTGGCCTGCAGGCAATTAGATTACTAAAAGATCACCCTTTTTTTGAAATATCCTTTTTAGGTGGGGATAAAACTGTTAATACAAAATGGAATGACTTATGTCCTTTCCTAAAGCTGCCAAATGATCCAGTTATTCAGTCTGTAAACCCAGATCTAATATCAGAATCAGCTGACTTTGTTTTGTTGAGTCTCCCAAATGGATTCTCTTCTCAGATAACACCAGAATTGATAAATAGAAAAATTAAAGTTGTCGATCTATCTGCTGACTATAGATATAGGTCCTTGGAACAATGGAAAGATGTTTATTCAAAAGAGGCAAGTAATTTTATCAGGTCTGATGAGGAACTTTGTAAAAAGGCTATTTATGGAATACCAGAATGGAATTTTAATGAAATATCTAAATCAGACTTGATTGCTTCACCGGGTTGCTTCCCAACATCCAGTTTATTAGCTTTGTTACCATTTTTAAAGCAAGGACTTATAGATGAAGAAGGAATTATTATCGATTCTAAAACAGGAACTTCGGGAGGTGGGCGGAATCCAAAAGAACATTTATTACTCTCAGAATGTTCTGAATCAATATCCCCTTACGGAGTTATAGGCCATAGGCATACATCAGAAATAGAGCAGGAATTAAGTAGTATTTCATCAACGAATATTCAGTTACAATTTACTCCTCACCTTGTTCCAATGGTAAGAGGTATACTTTCAACAGTTTATGCTCGATTGCGAGATCCTTGCTTAACTGCTAATGATTGTAAGACTGTATTAGAAGCTATATATCGTGATAAATCAACAATAGAAATATTACCTGTAGGAATTTATCCTAGTACTAAATGGGTTAGATTTACAAATAAAGCCTTATTAAGTGTTCAAGTAGATAATCGTAATGGGAGATTAGTCTTAATGAGTGCTATAGATAATTTAATAAAGGGTCAGGCTGGTCAAGCAATTCAATGCCTTAATCTGATGGCAGGAATAAATATTAATGAAGGATTGCCTTTAGATACTTTTTATCCTTAATTATTCAATCTTTCTCCATTTACTTGCTGCTATTGCAATACCTATACTTATGATTTTATGTTCTTGCTCTTGTATCTTAAAATGTAGAGTATCTTCGTCATCTAATTCATTTATTGGTATTGCTGCTTGAACTAATATCTCACCAGAATCAACATCTTTATTTACAATATGTACACTACACCCTGTAATTTTACTAGAACTAGATAATGCTTGATTTACAGCTTTATTTCCCTTGAAACTTGGCAACAAAGAAGGGTGTAAGTTGACAACCTTGCCATTGAACTTATCTATAAGTATTGAAGTGACAATTCTCATCCATCCAACCATTATGACACCTTCAACATTAAATCTTTCTAGTATATTAATAATTGCAAAGTCTAAATCCTCTCTATTGTTATAATCTTTATGATTAAGTATAAAATAAGGAATACAATTATTTTTCGCTTTTTCTATTGAACCACAATTAGGATCATTGACAATTAGGCATTTTATTTCAGCATCTAATTTATCATTATTAATGTCTTTTATTATTGCCTCAAAATTACTTCCTTTTCCTGAAGCTAGAATGGCTAGAGTTAATTTAGGTTTAAACTTTGGCAATGTTGTTAAATTTGGATTTATGATTGCATTGGGATTTGTTCTATTCATAATTTAAAAAATTGTTTGTTGTTTTTATATTCTATTTAGATGTTGGTATTTATTATATATTAGGTTGGTGATTCATGAACATTTAATTGGTTTCGTAGATAAATTATCGATTTTAATTGCATGATGATACATAATAAGAAAAATTTTTGTAGATCGTTGGATCAATAATCTGATCTCCTTGATATGAAATTCCAAGACTTTGACAATGCTAATCCTTTGAGTCAATGGAGCCGTTTTTGTGATCTCCTCTTTTTTGATCAACAGATTGGGATATGGATTGATATAAGCAGGATGAATCTATCATCAAATGAACTTGCAGAAATGGAGGATTCATTCTTAAAAGCCTTTTCTCATATGCGGGAACTTGAGAATGGGGCAATTTCAAACCAAGATGAAAACAGACAGGTTGGTCATTATTGGCTTAGGGACCCTTCTATAGCTCCAAATAATTTAATTGGAGAATCCATCCAAAAGGAAATCAGAGATATTAACGATTTTGGAGAAAAAATTCTTAATGGAGAAATTATCAATGAACATGGTCAGAAATTTACAGATGTTTTTTGGATAGGTATTGGAGGAAGTGGATTAGGCCCTTTATTGATAGTCAATTCCTTGCAAGAAAAAGGAAAAGGTTTAAATTTCACTTTTCTGGATAATGTCGACCCTAATGGTATTTACCAAAAATTAGACTTATTGAAGGATTCTCTTTCTTCTACTTTGTTTGTTGTCGTTAGTAAATCTGGTGGAACCCCTGAGCCTCAGATTGGGATGGATCAAGCAAGAAAATATTTAACGGATAAGGGCTATGAATGGTCAAGTAGGGCTATAGCAATAACTATGAATCAAAGCGCCCTTTACAAAAAAGCAAAAGACGAATCATGGCTTAAAATTTTTGATTTGCCAGATTGGGTTGGTGGAAGGACAAGCATTGCTGGCGCAGTAGGTCTTCTACCTATAGCTTTAATTGGTAACGACATTAATCATTTTCTTAATGGTTGTAGTCATATGGATAAGATTACAAGGAGAGAGAAAATTGTAGATAACCCAGCAGCTTTGTTGGCTTCTGTTTGGTTTTCTTCAGGACAAGGAAAAGGATTAAGGGATATGGTTGTATTGCCTTATCAAGATCGACTAGAGGTGTTTAGTAAGTATCTACAACAATTAGTAATGGAATCATTAGGCAAAGAAATAAATAGAAAAGGTCAAAAGGTAAATCAAGGTTTGGCAGTCTATGGCAACAAGGGCTCTACAGATCAACATGCTTATGTTCAACAATTAAGAGATGGAATTGATAATTTCTTTGTTACCTTTATAGAAATTCTAGAAGATAGTAAAAACGTACCCAAAATTAATAAGAAATCTCCAGGTGATTATCTTTCTGGATTTTTACAAGGGACTCGGTTAGCACTATCTGAGAATAACAGACAAAGCATAACTATCACATTAAATAAGTTTGACTCATATTCGCTTGGAGCACTAATTGCTTTGTTTGAAAGAAGTGTTGGTTTATATGCAGAGCTTATCGATATTAATGCATACCATCAACCTGGAGTTGAGGCTGGAAAGAAAGCAGCTTCTAATATACTTAAACTTCAATCTGATATCGAATTAGTATTATTAGACCAGGAAAGTTATAGTATTGAACAAATTATGAAGAAAATTCCTGACTCTTCTGCAGAGTCTATATTTATAATATTAAGACACTTGGCAGCAAACAATTCTGTATATAAAGTAAACGGAGATTGGTCAGAACCTAGGTCCTTATTAATTAAAAAGCATAACTAGATAACTATATTTATTAATTTACCTTTTACTACTATAATTCTTTTAGGAGTATTATCTTTTATCCATTTCTTACCAACGTCACTTTTGACTGCTTTCTCTTTTAAAATATCATCATCATCATTTGTATTAGCAGAAACAAACCCTCTCACTTTGCCATTTATTTGAATTATAAGGTTATAACTATCTTCAATTAATGCTGATTCATCATGAGTTGGCCATGAGCTTTCATGAATACTTCCTTCGCAATTCAATTTTGCCCATAGCTCTTCGGATAAATGAGGGGCAAATGGTGCTAATAAAATAGATAATGTAGTTAATGATTGGTTAAGTATTAAATGATTTACTTTATCTTTATTTTCGTAGATGGAATTACAAAGAATCATTAACTCTGATATTGCAGTATTGAATTGTGAATTTAAATCTAGATCTATGGTTACTTCCTTAATAGTTTTATTTATAATTTTCCTTAATTTTCTATCGGAATCATTTAGCTTATCTACTTTTAACGATGGATCTATATATTTTAATTTAAAATCAGAAATATCTTCTATCTCTGCAAAGAGCCTCCAAATTCTATTTATAAATCGATATTGTCCTTCTACATCTGATTCATCCCATTCAAGATCTTTTTCTGGTGGAGCCTTGAAAAGAATAAACATTCTCGCTGTATCCGCTCCATATTTATCTATTACATCTGATGGATCTACACCATTGTATTTGGATTTTGACATTTTTTCATATATAACATCTAATTTTTCACCAGTATTTGGATCTGTAGGATTTTTATGATCCTTTACTAGATTAGAAGCTATATATTTTTGAGTAGATGGATTTTTAAATGTAATACCCTGAACCATACCTTGTGTTAAGAGATTCTTAAATGGTTCTTTGATATTAAACCCTTGACTTATTTTTAGTGCTTTTAATATAAATCTTGAATATAATAAATGTAGAATAGCATGCTCAATTCCACCAACATATTGATCAACAGGTAGCCATTTGTCAATTTTCTTTCGATCGAACGGTCTTGAAGTATTTTTAGAATCTACATATCTTAAAAAATACCAAGATGAACACATAAATGTATCCATAGTGTCAGTCTCTAATTTTGCTTGCCCATTACATCTGGGGCAAATGGTTTTCTGATTAGAATTATTATGATTCAACTTAAGAGGTAAATCGTCTTTTGGTAAAGGGACAATACCGCATTTATCACAATGAATTATAGGTATAGGACAACCCCAGTAACGCTGCCGTGAAATCAACCAGTCTCTTAGCTTATAGCTAACTTTTTTATATGCCCATCCTTCATCTATTCCTTGTTGTGTAATTTTTTCTTTCGCTTTTGTTGAGATTAAATTATTAAATGGACCAGAATTTATAAGTATCCCATTACCTGTATATGCTCTGGTTTCATTATCATCTGTTTCTTTCTCACTTTTAACAACATAAGTAATTGGTAGAGAATACTTAGTGGCAAAATCATAATCGCGTTGATCATGACCTGGCACCCCCATTACAGCACCTGTTGCATATGTTTCAAGTACATAGTCTGCAACCCATACTGGAATTAACTCACCATTAATTGGATTAATAGCTTTACATCCTATATCTACTCCCCTTTTATCCTTTCCTGTAGATGTTCGTTCTTGATCACTTAACTTTGATATTATATTTCTAAAGTCATTCAGTTCTGACCTATTTTTTTTGCAAACAATTGAATTAACTAATGGATGTTCTGGAGCAAGTACTAGATAATTTGCTCCATAAATAGTGTCTGGGCGAGTAGTAAATATTTTTACAGTATATTTTTTAGAGTTAGTTAATATTTTAAAGTCTATCTCTGTTCCAGAAGATTTCCCTATCCAATTTTCTTGCATAGCTTTAACATTTTGAGGCCAGCCATTTAGCTTTTGCAGGTCTACTATTAACTCCTCAGCGAAATCTGTAATTTTAAGAAACCATTGTTTTAACTTTCTTTTTTCTACAATTGCTCCAGATCTCCATGATCTACCATTTGAATCAACCTGTTCATTAGCAAGAACAGTTTTGTCTATAGGATCCCAATTTACAGTTGCTGATTTTTGATAAGCGAGGCCATTCTCTAGTAACTGTAAGAATATATATTGTGTCCATTTAAAATAGTCTTCATGGCAAGTTTTTAATTCCCTTTCCCAATCAATTGAAAGTCCCAATCGCTTGAGTTGTTTCTTCATTTGCTCGATATTTTTGTATGTCCATATATCAGCAGGAATTCCTCTGTCTATCGCTGCATTCTCAGCAGGTAAGCCGAATGCATCCCAGCCCATTGGGTGCAAGACAGCTTCTCCTTTCATTCTATGAAGTCTTGCTATTACATCAGTAATTACATAATTTCGGACATGCCCCATATGTAATGTTCCAGATGGATAGGGAAACATTGAGAGTGCGTAAAACTTTTTTTGGTTTGGTTTGGGGTCTTGTGTCTTGTATAGACTTGACTCTTCCCAAACTTTTTGCCAATACTGTTCTGATATGTTTGGCCTATAAGCTTTTGGTGTGCTTTCTATAGATTGATTGTGTGCTGGCTTAGATGTCACTTATTTTTAGTTTGAAGATAATACTGTTATGTTGATAATAATCTTAAAACAAAAACTATACTATTATTATAAGTGTCATACACTATTCTTCTAATAATTCCTAATCTGATTATTTTCTTAATATGAAAATAGTGAATTTTTTCAAATATGAAGGTTTAGGTAATGATTTCATCATAATTGATGCTTTAGAAAATTCAACAAATCTAAAACTATTTTCCAATGATCAGAACTTGGTTAGAAGAATTTGTGATAGACGCTTTGGAATTGGAGCAGATGGATTAATTCTTTTATTGCCACCAGATAGAAACGGTATAGCCAAGATGGAAATATTTAATTCAGATGGATCAATAGCTGAGATGTGTGGGAATGGTATTAGATGTCTAGTTAACTTTATTCATTCACATACAGAAATTAAAATAGAACAGAATATCATTATAGAAACTAGAGCTGGTGACATTATATCTAGCCTTAAAATAGATAATATGGTTTCAGTAAATATGGGGATTCCTTTCTTTGAACCTTCTAGAATACCGACTACAATAAAATCAACCAAAGGTAGTGTACCTCATCAAACAATATCAATAGAAAGCAAAGATATTGATATATATGCAGTTGGAATGGGTAATCCTCATATGGTTATATTTTTTGATACTTTAGATAATTTACCTTTTAAGAGATTAGGTACTTTATTAGAAAATCATCCAAATTTCCCTCAGAAGACTAATGTTCACTTTGCTCAAGTTATTAATCCTACAAAAATTAAAATGAAAACTTGGGAGAGGGGCTGTGGAGCTACCCTGGCATGCGGAACAGGAGCATGTGGAACTCTTGCTGTTTCTTCTAAATTAGGCTTATCAGAATCAAAAGCTGAGTTAATGCTGCCAGGTGGAAGCCTTTTTATTAATTGGCCTGATAGCACTAAATCTATCTATATGACAGGGCCAGCATTACAAGTATATGAAGGCAAAATAACTTTATAAAGGCTATTTTTATTTATGTTTTATTCAGACAATTTAATTTATTTAGATGCCTCTGCAACTACACCACCTCATCCTGATGTAATACAAGAAATTTATAATGTTCAGAAAGAACTTTGGGGTAATCCATCTAGCTTGCATTCTGTTGGTATTAAAGCTTTGGATTTATTAGAGAGGAGTCGTCTTTCAATAGCAAAAAAGTTTAATGTTAAATCTGACCAAGTTATTTTCACCTCAGGAGCAACTGAATCAATTCATTTAGCATTAAAAGGCATTGCACCTAATATTAATCCAGGAAGAATTGTTATAAGTTCTGTTGAGCACCCATCAGTAATAGCAGCAGCAGAATCTCTATCAAAGTATGGATGGATAATTGACTATTGGCCTGTAGATTCCTTTGGGTCAATTGATTTAAGTCTAACTGACAAATTTCTTTCTGCTCCTACTAAGATGATTTCCCTTATATGGGGTCAGAATGAAGTTGGAACATTGATGCCAATACCTTTAATTGCAAAAGAATGCAAAAAACGAAAGATTTATTTTCATACAGATGCAACACAAATTATTTCTCAAGGCACCTTTGATTTTAAGAGTCTTGGTGTAAATTCTTTTTCAGCTTCTGCTCATAAGTTTAGAGGACCTAAAGGTATTGGTTTTCTTATTATAGATAATGAATATTTAGAACAATTAATCCCTATTCAAGGTGGAGGCTTACAGGAAAATGGATATAGATCAGGAACTCCATCAGTAGCATTGGCTCATGGTATGGCAATTGCTTTAGAATTAGTTAACGTTCAATCAACAATTTCCAATAATAAGTTGATATTTAATGATACTAATACAACTCTGCTTACGAAGAAGCTCTATGAAAGTTTATTAAAAATTGAGCACTTAGACTTTATTGGTGACAAATTAAATAGACTTCCTAATCATATTTCATTTATAGTTAAGAGTAAAACAAATCAGCCAATATCAGCTAGAAGACTAGTTAGAGAACTATCAGAAAAAGGTATTTTTGTCAGCTCAGGTAGTGCTTGCTCTTCAAATTCTATCCCTAAGAATAATGTTTTAAAATCTATGGGAATAGATCCAAAATTATATGGATCAAGCATTAGGATCTCACTAGGTAATTGGATAGAAAATCTTGATACAAATTCCTTAAGGCTTACAATTTCATCTACAATCGAGCACATATCTAACCAATCTTAAATATGAGTAAATACAAGGATAATTTGTTATTACCTAGGGATCTTAACCAATGCGAGTCTGCTTTGAGCGAATCAATTAAAGCTTCTATAAGATCTAATAAATATTCTAGGATTTCGGTAAATCTAAGCTTTCAAGGATTACGATTGACACCATTAGTAGTAAGATTATATTATAATTTACTTAAGGAAGACATTAACATCATTTTAGCCTTCTCTGATATAGGAAGTTCTGCATTGGCTAAAAGAGATTATCCGGAATTGATAAATTCTATATTTACATTTAAAGAGTTATTGCTTCCTATCAATACTAATATGACAAATAAAATTATTATAGCAGTATCACCACAACCGTTTGAATATGAGCAATTTGAATCGTTATGTACTGATACTAAGTTGACTATTATAATGCTAAATGGACGCTTGGAGGAGACAGCAATTGGCGTAGGATATGTTGGCCGAGAAAGAAGGATTGGATTTATTAGATCATGGCATATAGCATTTTGGATAGAACCATTTAGACTTGGGGCTATTTACAAACAATATAATAGCGAATGGAATGTCTTTAAATATACTAAACTAGGCTATATCTTTTGTGAATCCTTTTCACAAAAGCCAGATAATGATTTGATTACCAACTGTTTGACTTAACTGAGTAATATGATTATCAAAGGAAAATATAAATTACTTATAAGTGCTATTTTTGCTTTAATTTTCTCAAGCTACTTACTACCTAACCTACGTCCAGCTTTTCATAAACTTAGTACTTCTTATGGTTTTATTAGAAATAGACTTGTAAAAAAAGAATTTAAGATGAATATATGCCTCAATCTAACTAATAAAATTACTAAGATTATTGATTTAAATTACTTAACTACAAGCATTACCATATTAGATCCAGACGACTCTATAATTGTTGATATCAATGGCAATGAATTACGTATACCTGCTTCTAATCAAAAGATTTTTACCACAGCATTCTCATTAGCAAAACTTGGACCAAGGCACTCATTAACTACAACTTTATACAAGAATAGAGATGGGTTTTATGAACTAATAGGAAGTGGAGACCCAGATTTAAACTTAAATGATATAACTACCATCACATCTAAAATTTCTGAAAATCCATTCTTTTCACATACAAGGCCTTATTTGGTTATTTATGAGGAACCAGAAAAATCATGGTGGCCAGAAAGTTGGTCTTTAACAGATAGGCAGGAAGATTATGGAGCTCCTATCTCACGTTTAGCTATATCAAGCAATGCAACTGATTATGCCATAAATGATCCTTTGACAAAATTTGTTAGTTCTACAAATAGTTTACTTGTAGATAACAATATTTTTATTGATATAATTACTAAGGATTATATTAAATTTAATAATAATAATAATAATAATAGAAAAATTCTATACACAAAAAATTCCGCACCACTTTATATGTTGCTAAATTTGGCTAATTCAGAGAGCCATAATTTCACAAGCGAGGTTTTACTTAGGAATACATCTAATTCATGGTATCCTTCAATATCATCCGATAGATTATATAATTGGTTAATTAATATTGGAGTTGATAAAGACCATGTAAATATCTTTGATGGTAGTGGTCTATCTCGTCGAAACAGAGCAACAACTAGATCAATAACTTATGTTCTTTCTTATATGCAGAAACATAAATATAGTAATTACTTTATTTCATCTATGTCTCTACTTGGTTATAGAGGTACCCTTAAGGATTATTATAAAACATCACTTATAAATTCCAAGTTCCTAGGAAAGTCAGGAACTCTAAATGGAGTCAGGTCTTTATCTGGTTACCTTTATACACCTAATGGTATACGAATAGTTAGCATAATTCAGAATGATCAAAATTATAATGAGTCACTTTTTTCTGATATTCTTTCTGAGGTTTATAAGGAGCAAAATTGTTTATAGGCTTTTTTTGTTTTTCACTATATTATATAAATCTTTTGCAATTATTTCTGGAACCATATGATCAACCCTTCCTCCAAATAAGGCTACTTCTTTAACAACAGAGCTACTTAAAAAACTGTGATGTGCTTCAGTAGCAAGAAATATTGTTTCAATTGATCTATCTAAGGATCTATTAGTATGTGATATCTGTAATTCATATTCAAAATCACTCATTGCTCTTAGGCCTCTAAGAATTAAATCAACATTATTTTTTCTAGCACAATCAACAGTTAATCCTTTGTAAGCAATTACTTCTATAGACTTGAGCTCTTTTGTTGCATGTTTAATGTGTTCTATGCGCCTATTAATAGTGAAAGTCGATTGTTTATTAGGATTCTCAAGAACAGCGATAATTACTTTGTCGCAAAGCTGGGATGCTCTATGGACAAGGTCAAGATGTCCAAATGTTAGAGGATCGAAACTACCAGGATAGAGAATTTGCATGAATTAAATCCTATGTTGATCTTATTTTGATTAAGTGATTACATTTAAGAGAGCGAATCATTGTTTATGCCACTCGATTTAGATGCAAAGAAGGTTCTCCTTAGAAAGATACCTCACGGACTCTTCATTTGTACTGTCCGTGAAGGGGACGAAATTAATGGTTTTACAGCTAGCTGGGTAACGCAAGGCTCCTTTACACCGCCTCTTGTCGTAATGGCAGTTCGATCTGAAGGCTCAAGTCATGGAATTATTAAAAGGACAAATAATTTCTGTCTTAATTTCCTTCGATCAGATCAAAAAGACCTTGCAGCTGTGTTTTTTAAACCTCAGCAAGGCTTAGGGGGGCGGTTTGAGTCAACTTCCTATACGTTAGGGGAAGTAGGTCTACCTATACTTACTGATGCTATAGGAGGCGTGGAATGTAAGGTCATAGGTGCTATTGAACATGGTGACCATACAGTTTTTGCAGGAGAAGTAATATCTGCTGTACTGCACAAGGATTCAGACTCTCTAAATTTAGCTTCTACTGGATGGACCTACGGGGGGTGAAAATACTTTGACATCTAAATTAGATAATTTATCACTTATAAATAATCAAGTAAGACTAAAAAGAATATTAGGAAGTATTCCTTCTTTGCCAGGATGCTATTTAATGAAGGATAATAATGACAGGTTTTTATATATTGGAAAGTCTAAGAATTTAAGAGCTAGGGTTAGATCATATTTTAAAGATAATAACTCACTCTCAGCAAGAATTTCTTTAATGGTAAGGCAAGTCTATGACATCGAATTTATAGTTACTGATACAGAGACCGAATCTCTTACTTTAGAATCTAATCTAATTAAGCAGAACCAGCCATATTTCAATATATTGTTAAAGGATGATAAAAAATATCCATACTTATGCATTACTTGGAGCGAATTATATCCTAGGATATTTATCACTAGAAGAAGAAGAAATAGAAATATAAAAGACAAGTATTTTGGACCTTATGTAGATGTTAACAACTTGCGAAATATGTTATATATAGTCAAGAAGATCTTACCAGTAAGACAGAGATTAAGACCTTTATATAAAGATAAAACTTGTCTCAACTATTCTATAGGCATATGCCCTGGAGTCTGTCAGGAATTGATAACTTCCGAGGACTATCGGAAAACAATTAAAAAAGTAGAAATGATTTTTCAAGGTAGAACTAAAGAGCTTAAAGATATACTTTTAGAGAAAATGTATAAACACTCTGAGTTGTTAGAATACGAGAAATCCCTATTTATTAAAAAACAGATAGAAGCTATAAACAAAATAACTGAGTCTCAGAAAATGATTGATCCAGATTCATTAGTTAATAGGGATGTAATAGCACTATATGGCAATGATTCAATTAATTGCATTCAGTTATTTCAAATTAGATCAGGTAAGATTATAGGGAGAATTGCATATACCTTAGATTCTCATAATTATACACCTGATGTTATTATAGAAAATGTAATAATAGAACATTATTCTCAGTTATCTTCAATAGAAGTACCTTCTGAGATTATTATAGAATATCAAGTTAAAGAACCCGAAGTTATAGAACAATGGTTAACTGAAATAAGAAAAAGACAAGTTAAATTATTTTGTCCTATTAGAAGCTCTAAGAAGAAATTAGTTGAATTAGTAAAAAAGAATGCACAGCTTGAGCTAAATAAAATATGCCAAGGCAAAGAGAAAACCATCTCTTCCTTAGAAAATTTGGCAGAATTATTGGATCTTCCTTTCCCTCCTAAAAGGATTGAGGGTTATGATATAAGTCATCTACAAGGAAGTAATGCTGTTGGATCTCAAGTTGTTTTTATAGATGGAATACCAGCTAAACATCATTATAGAAAATATACCATTAAAGATACAGAAATAAAGATAGGTCATAGTGATGACTATAAAGCAATTTATGAAGTAATAACAAGACGTTTTAGAAAATGGTCCTTATACAAATCTCAAGGTATAGATATTAATTTACTTCGAGATAAGAAGTCATCTGTTTTTAATCCCTTGATTGCTCAGGATTTCCCTGATCTTATTATGATAGATGGAGGGAAAGGGCAGCTTAATTCAGCCTTAAAAGCTTTAAGAGAATTACAATTAGATTCTGATATAAACATTTGTTCTTTAGCTAAAAAAAATGAAGAAGTTTTTCTACCAGGTATTAATCATTCTCTAGATTGTGATCAGGAAGATACTGGTTTATACTTGTTGAGAAGGCTAAGAGACGAAGCTCATAGGTTTGCACTGGCTTTTCACAGAAATAAAAGATCTAACGATTTAAAAAGGTCTGATCTAAGTGATATAGAAGGAATTGGTCCGAAAAGAATCAAAACTCTTTTATCTCATTTTAATTCAGTTCAGGCAATACGAATGGCTAGAAAAGAGCAGATAGCATTGGTACCAGGTGTAGGAAAAGAATTGGCATATAATATATGGAGATATTTCAATAAGTAACTAAGTATATTTACAATAATTATTCAAATATATGCACAAAGACCATGTCGTAAATATATAATATACTTATAAAGACAATTCTCTTTGCTTTGCTAAATTAAAGCATATTAATATTATATGAATTTACCACCAGAGGCATATTTATGGTTTAAGTCACTCCACATCATAGGTGTGGTTGTCTGGTTTGCAGGACTCTTTTATCTTGTAAGGCTTTTTATTTATCATGTAGAAACTAATGAATATGATAATAAGATAAAGGATGCCTTTGATAATCAATATTCTTTAATGGAAAGACGGTTGGCAAATATTATTACTACACCAGGTATGGTATTGACAATATCAATGGCGATAGGTTTATTAGTATTACAGCCTTCATTCTTATATGAAAGGTGGTTGCAAATCAAGTTGATATTTGTCTCCTTTTTACTTATTTATCATATTTATTGTTACAGAATTATGAATTCTTTATCTAATAATCAGTGTAAAATGACTGGAAGACAATTAAGAATATTAAATGAATTGCCTACTATATTTTTAGTTATCGTCGTTTTACTTGTAGTCTTTAAAAATAGCTTTCCCACCAATGCTGCAACTTGGTTTGTATTTAGCCTTGTCTTATTTATGGCTGTATCTATACAACTATATGCCAGATACCGTAGATTAAGAAGCCAAGAATAAAACAAATTAATGATAAAAGAAAATATTTTAATTAAAGATGTACTTTCTAAAGTAGATATAGATAGTTGCCCTGAAAAAATAAATCTACATACTCACACTTTATGTAGTGATGGTAGTCTTAACCCAATTGATTTATTAAAACAGGCTAATCAATTAGGCCTAGAACACTTAGCTATTACAGATCACCACACATTACATGCTCACCACATAATAAATACTTGGTTGCACGATGCTCATATCGAATCTATTTCGACAAGACTTTGGACTGGAATAGAGATAAGTGCACTTCTGAATGGATGCCTAGTTCACATAATTGGATTGGATATTGATATTAATTCGAAATTTATTGAACCATATACTAAAGGAGAGGCAGTAACTGGTTCAGATCTTTTAGCCGTTAATGTTATTAAAGCCATCAAAAAATCAAATGGAATAAGCATTTTGGCTCATCCTGCTAGATATAGAAAAGATTATAAATTAATGATAGAGCAAGCTAATCTTTTAAATATAGATGCCATTGAGGTTTGGTATGATTATGATTTTCTACCAATATGGATGCCTTCAGTACATATTTGTAAATTAATCAATAAGATTGTAGACTCCACAAGATTATTAAAGTCTTGTGGAACTGATAGTCATGGCTATTCCTTGTTGGGAAGATAAACTATTTAGTACTCTTATAAATAATTATTTTGTTCAATATCTTTCTCTGATTCTATAATAAGAGACTTTATTTTTTCAATCTCATGCTCCTTTGCAGCCCACATATTTCTGTTATAAGCCTCAAGCAATCTTTCGGACATATCTCTTAGAACCCACGGATTTTCTCTTAGCAAGAAACCAGATGTCGATTTGTCACATAACCAAGTGCTCAACAGAGCTGAATAACACCAATCATCAACTGCTTCTGTGGTTGCATCATATGCAAATAAGTAATCCAGGCTAGCTGACATCTCAAAAGCTCCTTTATATCCATGTTCTTTCATTGCTTCTATCCATTTAGGGTTTAATAACCTACTTCTCATTACCTTGTCTATTTCTCTACTGAGTTTGTGAACTCTAGGCCTGCTAAATCTTGAATTGTCTCCAAAATATATTTTAGGTGCTGATCCTGAAAGTTCTTTGACTGCAGTGGATAGACCACCATGAAATTGATAATAATCATCTGAATCTAGTAAATCATGCTCTCTATTATCCTGACTGTGTAAGACAACCTGTACCGTTTTCAAAATATTCTCTAAGTTAGATCTCTCTTTTGCAGGCTCTTTGCTGTCTTTATAATGCCATTGACTGGCTTCTAAGTAACAATTAGCCAAGTCTTTTTTGTCTTCCCATGTCCCAAGATTTATTAGTTCTTGAAGTCCAGTGCCATAAGATTCAGGAGCTGAACCGAATACTCTGGAAAGAGATTCGCCTTTTTTCTTTAGCGAAGCATAAGGGTTTAATTCATCTTCCTCTTCTAGATTTGCAATAAGAGAGTATGCTTTGTTGACTAATTCGACCAGGTGGGGGAATGCATCTCTAAATAATCCTGATATTCTAAGTGTTACATCTACACGTGGTCTGCAAAGTATATTTGATGGAATAATTTCTAATCCAATTATTTTGTGAGTCGTATAATCCCATAAAGGCTTTACTCCTATTAGAGCTAATAATTGGCAGATATCTTCCCCACCGTTCCTCATGGTAGATGTTGCCCATACAGACAACGCCAAACTTTTAAGATTTGTCCCATTGTCTAATAAATAGAGTTCTAATATTTGTTCTGCACTTCTTCTGCCTAAATCCCATGCTGCTTCTGTTGGCACACACCTTAAATCTATACTATAAAAATTCTTTCCAGTAGGCAATACCTCTATTTTGCCCCGAGTAGGTGAGCCAGATGCACCACTTGATATTCTTCTACCTTTAAATGATTGTAATAATGAATTCGTTTCTCTAGATGACGATTCTACTGTCCTAGGAATAATTATTTTCCTTAATTTATTGATGGTATCATTCTTGTTTGGGATTCTTATAAAGTGTACTAAACTGTCTATTATCTTTATCTCACTTTCTTTATGTAAATAATCCCTTAAATGATAGCTAACTATATATTGAGCTTGATTGTTTAGCCAGCTTATTAGATCACCTTTTATGTTAAATGATATATCTACTAAACCTTTCATTATAGTTATATCATTTAGTGATAGTTCTTCCGATTCTGTATCTGACCATGGGTCAATATCTAAATCAAGATACTTTGCTAGTGATTGCGTCAAACCTTTATTATTTAATGTCGGAACTAGTGCAATAGATAGTATTAGCTCTTCTAGCTTTTCGATTGAAGGCAACTTACCAAAAATATGAAGCCCACATCTTATTTGTGTTTCTTTCAATTCACATAGGTAAGCATCAATTAAATTGTATGAGGAATCAATTTCAGTATTCCTATTCCTAAATTCCTCGTTGGTTATAAAATTAATTAGATTATTCTCAGATATTAATTTGTCTATTTTATTTTTAAGTATTGAAGACCTATGAGAGTCTAAAAGAAGAGATTCATTATATTCATCGAGTAAACTCTCAAGTTGTGATAACTCTTTCGTTAAACCTGCTCTCCCTAATGGTGGTGTTAAATGATCTATTATTACTGCATGAGTCCTTCTCTTTGCCTGAGATCCCTCACCTGGATCATTTACTATAAAAGGGTATAAATATGGCAAAGGTGGAATGATAGTTTGCGGGAAGCAACTATTACTTAAGCCAACACTTTTCCCTGGCAACCATTCTGCTGTACCATGTTTTCCCAGATGCATTATTACATTTGAATTGAATATTTTATGTATCCAAAAATATTGTGCCAGATATCTATGTGTTGGTGGGAGAGTTTGTGAATGTATATCTGATATATTATCTTCTGTATAACCTCTTGATGGTTGTATAAGAATAGCAATATTCCCTAATCTTATACCATGTATAGCAAAACCTTCTTGTTCTATATCATAGGCATCTTTTGGCTTGCCCCAAAATGACTCTACTTTATTCCTAGCCTCTTTATTAATACTATTCCAATAAAAGTTATATTGTTCTAAAGATAAATAATCTAAAGGAGGATTGTTTTTTGTTTCCTCAGAATTGGTCCTACCTTTAAGTATTAACTGCATTATTTCTTTACTGTATACTGGTATTCCAGTTTTACCAATATCATAACCACTATTGCTTAAATCTTTTAATATAGATAAAAGACTTGCTGGTGTATCCAGTCCAACTCCATTTGCTATCCGTCCATCCTTAATTGGATAGTTAGATAATATTATGCTAGCTTTTACATCCTCTGGTTTTAAATTCTGAAGTATTATCCATGATTCAACTAAATTAATAATCCATTTTATATTTGTTTTATCAGATTTAAATTTATATATTGATGTGCTAATGTTTTTGTCACTTTTATAGTGTGATTTAAAAGCAGCTATTTTAGTTGTTATTCTGCCATCCAATTCTGGTAGAACTACTTGTAATGATAAGTCTATTGGGTCAAGTCCTCTTGTGGACTTTGTCCAAGATTCTTTTGACCTGTTTGATAATAATAGCTGAAATACTGGTATTCCTAAAATATCCCATATGAGCCCATCTCCTTTATTTGACTCATTCTTTAATGAAGAAAATGAAGTTGTTGTTAGAATACAACTTATGTTTTCTTTCTCAAATATCTTCTGAACCTTTAGTTGGATTGATTCGGTTTTAAGGCTTGAGACCCATAATGATCTTGGATTTAGCCCTTTTTTCTTTATCTCTTTTAGTATGTCATAAGCAAATTCAATATTTCCCGAATTTAATATTGACGTATAGAATATTACTCCAACTTTATATCCATTACAACTTTCCCAATTCCATTTTAGTG
The DNA here is from genome assembly GCF_000760215.1 of Prochlorococcus sp. MIT 0603. NCBI lineage: Bacteria > Bacillati > Cyanobacteriota > Cyanophyceae > Synechococcales > Prochlorococcaceae > Prochlorococcus > Prochlorococcus sp. MIT 0603. Next base: position 507,717 of record NZ_JNAW01000002.1, read on the forward strand.
GATCATCTATTTTATTTACATAAATATTATTGATATCTACATTATCTCCATTTAGTAATATCTTTATTGTCTTTAGAAATATACGCATATTATCTATACCACCGATTTTTAATAGTTTCCCGATTTTTGTTGTTAACTCAAAGGAAATATTGCTTATACTATTTAACTCTATTTCTTGCTCAGATGTACCTGATAATATTATCAACTTTCTATTATGAGATTGTGCCCAAGTGGACAGTTGTTGAAAACCATATGACCAGTCAGACCTGCCTCCCAAAAACCTAACAATAATTATTTTTGTTCTTTTTGCTGTATTAGAAAGGTAGTGGTCTATCTGTGCATTATTCCTTAGTAAAGCAATGTTAAGTGCTCTAATCTCACTTGATAATTCATGCTCATTCTCTTTTTCCAGTACATAAGACAATGTAGATATATCTGACTGTGCAGAAGTTAAGAACAGAACAGGAGCTTCTGGCTGCTCAATAAATGCTAAATTTTCATTAGGTTCTTCGCCTGGAAGATTTGCTACTCGATGCATTGACCTATTATCTAACTTGATTTTCTATAAATGTGAGAACAAGTAAGAAAATGTTGATCTATAGCTACATCTCTTATGCATGATTTCCTACCCTATGCTTGGTTTAAAGGAAAATGTGTCCCATTTAAAGACGCAAAATTATCTATAGCCACTCATGCACTTCATTATGGTACTGGTGCCTTTGGAGGTATGAGAGCTGTGCCTGATCCAAACAATGAAAACTCGTTCTTACTATTCAGACTTGATAAACATGCAAAAAGACTAAGTCAGAGCGCTAAATTGCTTTTGACTGATCTAAGCGAAAGTTTTATAAGCGAAAGCCTAATAACATGGATAAAGACCAATAAACCATCTAAACCTATCTACATTAGACCATTCGTATATACCAGTGATCTTGGTATAGCACCCCGTTTGCATAATATTGAGACAGATTTTTTTATATATGGATTAGAATTAGGAGATTATTTATCACCTGAAGGTGTAACTTGTAGGATAAGCAGTTGGAAACGACAGGAGGATGCATCTCTACCCCTTAGAGGCAAAATAAGTGGAGCATACATAACCAGCTCGCTAGCTAAAACCGAAGCGGTTAAATCGGGTTTCGATGAAGCATTATTATTAAATTCACAAGGCAAGGTTAGTGAGGCTAGTGGAATGAACTTGTTTATTGTTAGGGATGGTAATCTTATTACACCCGGGGTTGATCAAGACATTTTAGAAGGAATTACAAGATCAAGTGTTATAGAGATAGCTAGACATTTAAATATAAATTGTATTGAAAGGGCCGTAGATAAAACTGAACTTTTTATTGCAGATGAAGTATTCCTTACTGGAACAGCCGCAAAGATTACACCTATAAAACAGATAGAATCAACAATCTTAAATAACAAAAGGCCTCTAATGAATAAACTTAAGTCGTTTTTATTAGATATTACAGAGAACAAATGTAGTGATTTCAAACATTGGATTACATCTGTTGATCTAAATTCTTAGCTTCATCATTTCGAATAGCATAAACTTTTTATTAATGATTAGCTTTAAGGATTATTTTTATTCTGAACAAAGGCCTATCCTAGTATTTGATGGAGGGATGGGTACAGCTCTTCAAGATTTAAATCTATCTGCTGAAGATTTTGGAGGTGTTAGTATAGAAGGTTGCAATGAGAATCTTGTTAGAACAAAATTCTCTGCTGTTGAATCTGTACATAGAAGCTATTTAGAAGCTGGATGTGATGTTATTGAAACTAATACTTTCGGTGCTACATCAATCGTACTTGGAGAATATAATATTGATGATCTTACATATGAAATTAATATTAGGGCAGCTAATTTAGCGAGGTCTTTAGCTGATGAATATTCTCAGATATCAAAACCTAGATTTGTAGCAGGTTCTATTGGCCCAACAACTAAGTTGCCAACATTAGGACATGTCTCTTTTGATGAATTAACTAATAGTTTTCAATTGCAATCAGAGGCACTGATCGAGGGAAATGTAGACTTAATAGTTATTGAAACATGCCAGGATATATTGCAAGTTAAATCAGCTCTTATAGCAATAAATAGGTCATTTAATAATCTCGGCAAACAGATACCAATTATGGTATCTGTAACTATGGAAACAACAGGTACAATGCTTCTCGGAACAGAAATATCAGCTGTGGTAAATATTTTAGAGCCTTTTCCTATTGATATCTTAGGTATTAATTGTGCAACTGGACCGCAAGAAATGAAGACTCATATAGAATACCTAAGTAGAAACTCTCCATTTGAAATAAGTTGTATTCCTAATGCAGGCTTGCCAGAGAATATTTCTGGTAAAGCACATTATAGATTAACTCCAATAGAATTAAAGATCCAACTCCTTAATTTTGTTAATGATTTCGGTGTGAGAGTTATAGGTGGATGTTGTGGAACAACACCAGCACATATTAAGCAGTTGGTTAATATAACTGAAGAAATTAGAAAATTTACTCCTAATATTTGTCAAAAGAATGCAACTCAATCAGGAATATCTTCTTTATATGAAATGACAAATTATCATCAGGATAATTCTTTTTTAATAGTTGGAGAAAGATTAAATGCTAGTGGTTCGAAAAAAGTCAGGGATTTATTAAATGAAGATAATTGGGATGGATTGATGTCAGTAGCCAAGTCCCAATTAAAAGAACAAGCTCATGTACTTGATGTCAACGTTGACTATGTAGGAAGAGATGGAATAAAAGACATGCAAGAAATAGTTTCAAGATTGGTAACTAGTATTAATCTTCCTTTGATGCTTGACTCTACCGATTATATGAAGATGGAGAGTGGTCTTAAAAAAACCGGAGGAAAATGCATACTTAATTCTACTAATTATGAGGATGGTCAGGAAAGGTTTTTTAAAGTACTTAAATTATGTAAAACATATGGAGCTGCAGTAGTAATTGGTACAATTGATGAGTCAGGTATGGCTAGGGATTCATTAAAAAAGATTCAAATTGTAGAACGCTCTTATTCTGATTGCATTAATTATGGTATTAAAGAGAGTGATATATTTTATGATCCTTTAGTATTACCAATTTCAACAGGATTAGAAGAAGATAGGAAGAATGCAAAGGAAACAATCGCTTCCATAAAACTTATCACGAAGAAATTACCTAATGTACATATTATACTTGGAATCTCAAATATAAGTTTTGGCTTAAACCCATCAGCAAGAATCACATTAAACTCTGTATTTCTTAATGAGTGTATTAAGGCTGGTCTTGATTCTGCAATAATATCTCCCGCTAAGATTCTTCCTTTGCAAAAGATAAAGGAAGAACATCTAAGGATATGTTTAGATCTAATATATGACAATAGAGGATTTAAAAATGATATATGTACATATGATCCATTAACTGAATTAACTAACGTATTTGCTAATATATCTACTAAGAGTCTAAAAGAACGTTCTGAGGAGTTAAGTAAACTTCCTGTTGAAGAACGACTTAAACAGCATATTATAGATGGCGAAAAAGTCAATTTAAAGGAGAATCTAGACTTAGCATTAAAAACATATAAGCCTCTTTTTATCATTAATACTTTTTTATTAGATGGTATGAAAGTTGTTGGCGATTTATTCGGTTCAGGTAAGATGCAATTACCATTTGTATTACAATCAGCCGAAACTATGAAATATGCAGTGTCTATTTTAGAGCCTTATATGGAGACTTCTGATTCAAATAATTCTTCTAAAGGTAAGTTTCTAATTGCAACTGTTAAAGGAGATGTTCATGATATTGGGAAAAATCTTGTAGATATTATTCTTACAAATAATGGCTATGATGTAATTAATCTTGGTATTAAACAAGACATATCAGAAATAATAAAAGCATACAAGGCTCATAATCCAGATTGTATAGCAATGAGTGGTCTTTTAGTAAAGTCAACAGCTTTTATGCTTGAAAATCTAGATTATTTGAATAAAGAAGGAGTAAATATACCAGTTATCCTAGGAGGTGCAGCTTTAACTCCAAAATTTGTAAACCAAGATTGTAATACTACTTATAAAGGTTATGTGATATATGGGAAAGATGCATTTACAGACTTACGTTTCATGGATAAATATATGGAAGCAAAACATAATCATAAATGGGATAATCTAAAAGGATTTTTAGATAGTATTCCAGAAGGTATTAATATGCCAATAAAATCATCTCTTCCCAAGAATATTTCACAATCCAAAAAAAACACATCCAAAATAGAAATAAGCACCATCAGGTCACCTTATGTAAATATAGAAAGTCCATCTGAACCTCCTTTTTATGGTACGAAGGTTGTTGATAGTAATAATATAGATTTTAATAAACTATTCTTTTATTTGGACAAAAGAGCTTTGTTTTCTGGACAGTGGCAATTTAAAAGAACAAAAAATCAGAATCAAGATCAATATAATGAATTTTTACGTAATGATGCATCCAATATATTAGCGAAATGGAAGGATATAGTAATTGCTGAGGAATTAATAAGACCTTCTTTTGTTTACGGATATTTCCCATGTTCGCGTAATGGGAACAAATTAGAAGTGTATGATCCTAGCCTTAAATCTAAAATAGGTGTTTTTGAATTTCCCCGACAAAGAGGCTCCAGTAAATATTGTATATCGGATTACTTTCTAGATGCAGAAAATAATAATCCAATTGACTTTATACCAATGCAAGCTGTTACAATGGGACAAATTGCATCAGATTATTCAAAAGAATTATATGATAAAAATAAATATACAGACTATTTGTACTTTCATGGATTAACTGTGCAGCTAGCAGAAGCATTAGCAGAATATTCACATTCAATAATTAGAATAGAATGTGGATATTCTAGTAAAGAGCCTGATAATATAAATGCAATATTAGCCCAAAAGTATCAAGGTTGTAGATATTCCTTTGGTTATCCAGCATGTCCTAATGTAAGTGATTCAAGTAAGCAGTTAAACTGGCTACATGCCAATCGAATAGGACTTTCTATTGACGAGTCAGATCAACTTGTGCCAGAACAATCTACAACAGCAATAATTGCATTACATTCTCAGGCCAAATATTTTAGTGCTTGATTTCAATTAGAAGTTTTAGATTCCAATTCCATTCTTTCAATTATTTCGTCTTGCAAGAAGTTCATCTCTACTGTGTCACTGAGGTCAAAACCTTCTCCAGCTGCATTTTGAATTAATTCCTGATAATAGGACTCTCCTTCACCATTAGCAAGAAATTCCATTGCAGATTTTTCTCCACTTTCTTGAAACGCTTGGCACAACATTTGAAATGCCGTGTCTTCAGAAAACTCCCAATCCATTTAGGGGATATTACTGATTAATTTTTAAGCCTTCACCCCCCTATTGCGTCAAGTCATTTTACGGATAATTACTTATTAGAAGTCTATTCAAAGAAGTCAAATAGATTTCATTTCTTTGAAATACATTGATAATAGGGGGATATGAGAAGCAATAATAGAAATCTATAATATTTATATGTAACATATTTAATATCAGTTGTCATCATCACCTCCAGTAAAATTGTCAAATATCTACTCTAAGGAGAGCAAATAGTTTACTTTTTACCTTTAATGCTTAAATTGGTAATACAGCTGTTTTGTTGCAATTAGGTTCTAAGATCAAGAATTCTATTGAAATTTTCTATAACTTATGTTTTTCCTTATTTGTTAGAGTATCTAAAAGAAACAAAATTAGAATAAAATATGCCTTTCCCTTAAAATTTAACTGCAAGTATATAGAATTTTAATAATTTATGTGATATTGAGATGTTTTAATTCTATAGTATCAACATACTAATAATAGTAATATAATTATTTGAGCTTTTAATTGTTATGTATTTACGTAAAGAGCTCTATTGGAAAAAGGCCTTATCAGTTTCGCAATTGGCTTTAACTAATTCGCATTTAAGGCCTATTACAACAGATCTTTCATATGTAGATATAGGTAATCAAATAAATTTTGAAGTAAGAAGTATATCAACAACAAATTTTAAGTTTAATAAAGTCTATGGTCCTACAATCAATCCTTTTCTACCGTGGGATAATAATTTAGAAATTGCAAATATAGGTTCAAAACATGTGTTGATTCTGAATAAGTATCCTGTTCAAGTCGGGCATATGCTATTGATTACTAATACATGGAGACCTCAGAATGGATGGTTAGATGAAAGTGATTGGAGAGCTTTTAATCATGTAGATAGAGACACTACGGGCTTATGGTTTTTTAATAGTTGTAGGGAGGCAGGTGCTAGTCAAGGACATAGACATATTCAGTTACTTAGACGTCATAACTCAGATAGGATATGTCCATTACAAGATTGGTATAGTAATTCATCTGGACTAGTACTATCTTCAAGCAAAAAAATTATTAATAATATATGGGTAGAGAACATAAGTGATATTGAAAACAACCCTTCTGAATTATATAAGCGCTATTTATATCTATCTTCTAAGGCATCTCTAGGTTCACCCACGTGTAATTTAAAACCAAATTTTCCTTATAACCTATTAATAAGTTCTAATTGGATTGTTCTTATTAAAAGAAGTAAAGAGTACTCAAGAGGATTTAGTCTGAATGCATTAGCTTTTGCTGGCTATCTATTATCTAAAAATAAATTAGAAGATAATTGGTTACTCCAAAATAGCCCTATTAAGTTATTAGAGGATGTGATTTAATAACTTGAATAAGTATTAATTCTAAGCTAACTCTTGGTCCCTGTTAATTTGTTCTTCTAGTTTAGATATTGATGCATTTATCGCAACAATCCTTCTTTCTAAGGAATCTCTATACATTGATAGCAGTTCTAATTTTCTGTGATAAAAATTCTGCCTTCGCTTTTGAGCAGTACTGTTTGATGAACAGATGTCAGCTATAATCATAATTAAGATTTTCTTTTATTTTATACTTATGCTCAATCTATTGTGGATTTAGTCATGTATTCATAATATTTTCCTTTAAAAGCTAGTTATTATGATTGCATTTAAATATAACTCTTTCAGTATGTAAAGGGAATCTAGTGAAGTAGTTTTAATCAAATTACCGATTTAATCTTATTCAAGCTTGATACAGTCTGTGCCAAATACTACTAATGATGGTTCAAAGCGAATAACTATAGATCTACCTGTTGATTTGATAGATCGTTTTGATGAATTAAAAAAAGAATGGGGTTTAAGAGCAAGGGGACCTGTTCTAGAGAGATTGCTTGAAACTATTTTTAGTGATGACAATACAGATAAGGATCTATACGAAGACCCAACAATCTCTACAGACACTAAGCAATTAGATATAATTGATTCAGTAAACGTGCCTTCAGATAAATATTTAGTTGATAAAGCTATTGTACTTATAAATTCAGACAAGATAGAGAAAATTAATTCTGACTTACCTTCAATTAACGAGAGCAACCAATTTGACTCATTAACTAAAGGAATAGAAAGTAAAACATCTAAGTCTGTAGGAATAGACTTGCCTGGGTTTGTAAGAAATAAGGCAGAGAAACTGAAAAAAAGCCTAGGGAAAGGGCCAAAAGTCGACTTTAATTACGATCCAATTGTTCATAGTGTAGATAAGAAATGTCTTATAGAATGTTTAAAAGAAGCAAGGTCTCATTGGATATCACTATATGGAAATGAGCCTAAAAATGATGTTGTAGAGGCAGCAATGATTTGGTTGGCACGTGACATATGGCCTTACCTTGACGATTCTGATTCACTCCCTTTTACATGGTCAGCAGCGTCTCAGCTTATGCTTAAGCTATGTCACACATGGGATAAGGGTTCACCATCATTTGAAAGAATAATTGTAATCGCAGGCGTTTTAGAAGATCCTTTTGCAACTGATAGTCTTAAAAAGAGAATACCAACTCTTACCAGGAGATTTGTTAATAGTTTTAAAAGAAGAAGAAATGTAACCTCGTTTCAAACTCTTGAATCAACTATGACTATCCATGGTGCACTTCGACTATTGAATTTGCCTATAACTGCAGGAGAATCAGTTTCTTTATCAACAGTAAGAGATGCATATAAGGCTATGGCTATTGCTAACCATCCAGATTCTGGTGGCTCTACAGATAAGATGAGAAAAATAAATGAAGCATATCAATTACTAAAGGATTTATACAAGAAGAAGGAGTCTCAGTAGTCTAGTATTGGATTCAATAATAGTCCCAATATAGGACTATTATGAGATCATTGTCGCATAGAGATAGTTCTAGTTTGTCTAATGCTAGACTCGTGCTAGGTCTATTCTTAAGTCTATTGTGAGATTAATGGTAACAAATAAAATTGCTCTTTAAATATGTAGAGCCAAGGTATTCATAGGTTAAGAATAATTTTAATTGGAAAAGGCTATTAAGTTTAATAATCCTAGAAATACGTACTAGCTATGTCCAAGCAATACTGCCCCTTCGAAAACCATTGCAATTAAAGGGGTTAAGCGCTTGCGTAACTGCTTTAAAGACAGTTACGCAAGATTTCGTTCCAACAAGGCTCCCTTTATCCGTTGTAGTTGCCTCCTTCACATGCTAATTGTGAAAATCTTCTCAGCAAAGCATTAAATTGATTATCATGAATCTCATGTAGGACTCTCATATAGACTCACACTAAGACTTATCTGAGAATAATTGTAACTGCATGATGTGTTCTTTTTAGATTTAATTAGTTGCTCCCTTCGCAAGCTAATCGGGTAAAATCTTTAGGAGACGAATAATGCATCTCTTGTCATGCATCTCACATGGGACTGCTATATAGACTTATTCTAGGACTTAGCTGAGAATCATGGTAACAATCTTTGCCTGTTCTTCTTGAATTTATTTATATGATTAAAACATCGATAGAAAAATCAGATCTTCTAATCGTTAAGTGCGTTGATATTGATCAATCTGGTTATGGTGTTTGTACTTTCAATGCACAGGTTATTATTGTCCCTGGTTTAACTGTTGGAGATGAAGCTTTAGTTAGAAGCGAATATATATTAAGAGGGACATGGTACGGAAGTATAAAATCTATTAGAACATTATCTGCTCACAGAGTAAAACCTGCCTGTTATGTATTTGACCAATGTGGAGGATGCACTCTTCAGCACACACTATATACTCAGCAAAATTTATTAAAACAGAAGATATTGAATGATTCACTTATGAGGATTGCTAACATTAAAGATTTTCCTATTACTTCACACCTGAATCCTACTAATTATTATAACTACAGGAACAAAGCAATTATTCCAACTGAAGTCCAATCAGATGGATCATTTATAATTGGATATTATAAAAGAGGTTCTCATACTATTGTCGATATAAATTCCTGTCCTATATTGACAGATCAGATGAATGAGATTTATAAAATAATACAGAATTCTTTTGCTAATAATAAATTCCTATTTGTTCCCCAAAACAGTCCACTTAGATCTATAACACATATTTATATTAGACATTCTATAAGAACTAACGAGATTTTAATTGCATTTATATCTAAAAGATCTATTTCTTATTACTTATCATCATTTGCCAATTATTTTAAACAACAAGAATATAATATAGTTGGATTTGTTAATAATATACAGCCTCAAGATACAAATACTATATTAGGAACTAGATCCGAGATCATATATGGAAGGAATTATATAAACGAAAGGTTTTGTAACTTGTATTTTAAGATTGGTATAAGGTCTTTTTTTCAAATTAATATAATTGAAGCAGAGAAGGCAGTAAATCTCATTTTAGATCATGTTACCAAGACATATAAGTGTAAACGTATAATAGATGCATATTCTGGGATCGGTACTATATCATTACCATTAGCCAAGACAGGATTAGATATTATAGGAGTTGAAATTAATAGTGAAGCATATAAACTTTCATTAGAGAATATAATTGCCAATTCAATTAAAAATGTAAATTATATTCTTGGTGATGTAAGCAAATCCCTTTCTAATATTTTACAAAGTAGTGATTACTTGATAGTAGATCCACCAAGAAAAGGCCTTGATAAATCTATTATAGATTTAATTCTAAACAAACAACCTCAAAATATAGCCTACTTGAGTTGTAATCCCTCAACTTTAGGTAGAGACCTTTCCTTATTATTAAAAGGAGATTTATACAAAATCAATAATATTTATTCTTTTGACTTCTTTCCTCAAACAATGCATTTAGAAAGTTTGGTTTTTCTTACAATATCATCTTCTTAATTCTACTGACAACTCTTTTTCTAATCTTTTGATTATTTTTTCGTGAATAGGCAGCATTTCCTCTTCTTTTAAAGTTTCTTTGTTCTTTCTATATGTAATTCTAAATGTTTGACTGATTTGATCTTGAGAAAGATTACTACCAGAGTATTTGTCCAGTAATATAACATTTTCGACAATTGGCTTGCCTGTTTTCATTATTAGTTTGATAATCATAGCAGAGTTCACATTTAAATCAGTAATTAGAGCAATATCTCTTTCCATAGCTGGAACTGTTGCATATTTTTTGAATTTAGGTATTAGTTTATTCCTCCTCGTACTTGCATTAAGTATTAATGTCAAATCTAGTTCAAAGAGATATAAAGCTTGCTCACAATCATATTTTGCTGCGATTTTTGGGTGGATTTGGCCAAATCTACCTAGGGTTTTACCTTCTAATATTAGATTAGATGATTTGCCTGGATGAAATAATAAATCAGATTCCAACTGAATGTCTTCAATGTTAATTTTAAGTGATCTAAAGACAGACTCTATAAGCCCTCTTGCTTCGAAATAATCTAAGCTATCTCTTTTAGAGGTTGCTTGCCATTGGCCGATATGTCTATTACCTGTAATTGCACCGCCCAATATACTTTTTTCTTCTATTAATTTGTCGTTGTTAATATATATTTTACCTACTTCAAATAACCAACATCCATTGTTCCCAAAGTCAATATTCCTTTTGCAGATATTAATATGTTCCTCCCATAAGTTATTTCTCATATGACTAGTCTCTGACAGTAATGGGTTGTATATAGGAATTCTGTCCTTATTCACCTTATCTTGGGCGACTAGAGATGAAGTAACAACTTCCTGAAAACCAGCTGAGACAAAGCTCTCCTTAATTTGTCTGTCGATGTTTTGCTCAGCTGATAAGCCTCCTGGCCTTATTGGGTCAGGAAGGTTTGAATCAAATTTGTCATATCCTATAAGGCGGGCTATTTCCTCAATTAAATCTATCTCCCTAAGAAGATCATTAGTTCTATTTGGAGGCACTTTTACATCCCATCCATCTTTATTCATAGTAGTAATGCAGCCTAGTAAAGTAAGGGATTCTTCAATCTCAGTCTCCAATAGCAGCCTTGTTTTAGAAGATATTTCATGTTGATTTACGGACTGATCTTTACTACTATTTGAATTATCTATCTTCACCACACCAAGTATTTTATCTATTCTATCTTTCCTTAATAAGATTGATTTTGACGACTCTTTTAATACTCTATTAATCCATCTACCTTTCACATTACAATCAAACTTATCCTTAAATAATTGAATTGCTCTTGTAGCAGAATCTATTGTCATTTCTGAAGAAACCCCTTTCTCAAATCGGCTACTAGATTCTGTTCTATTGCCAATCTCTCTAGCAGATGTCCTAACCATATTTTGAGGAAAAGAAGCCGCTTCAAGCCATACCCTATTTGTTTTAGAATTTACTGCTGTGTTAGCACCACCTATTACTCCTGCTATAGCTATAGCTATGTCTCCACAAGTAATGACATTTATCTTTTCATTTAACTTGTATTCCTTATCGTCAATTCCAATGAATAATTCATCCTTAATAGCTTTTCTAATCCCAAAATCTGTTTGATTTACTTTTTTATTTAGAAGTTTGTCTAATAGATCAGCATCAAAGGCGTGGAGTGGCTGGCCTTGTTCAACCATTACATAGTTCGTGATATCGACTATTGCATTTATAGACCTTAAACCAATGTTTTTTAGAAGGTTTTGTAATTCCCAGCTAGAAGGAATGTTACCGTCAAGACCTGTTATTTCATGAAGTGAATAAATTAAAGTTTCAGTTTTGATATCTTTAGTTTTTAGATTAGGGCTAAATATTTTATATCCATTATTTTTTTCAATTAAAGGTAATGTCAATTTAGATTTTTTGATAGCTGATACTTCTCTAGCAATTCCAACCATAGACATCCCATCAGGCCTATTTGCAGTAATAGCAAGATCTAAGATTATGTCGTTATACCCAAAAATCTTAATAGGGCTTTCTCCTGGGTTAGGCAGTGTTCTTTTAAGCTCTTCTAATACAGCAATGCCTTCTGAACTTGAACTGATACCAAGTTCTTCATAAGAGCAGATCATCCCTTGGCTAAATTCCCCTCTTATTTCACTTTCCTTAATTTTCAAATCCACGGCCTTTAGATATGCTCCTTCTAGAGCAACTAATACATGCATATCTTTTTCGACATTAGAAGCCCCGCAAACGATTTGCAAATATTTTGTTTTGCCAACGTTAACAGAACAAATATTTAATTTATTTGCATTTGGATGTGGTTTAACCTCTGATATATATCCAATTACAATGTTATTAAAAGCTGATGAAAGGTCAATAAGGTCATCAACCTCAAATCCTGCCATAGAAAGCGATTCACTGATATCATCGATGCCACTAGAGATCTCTACTAATTCTTTTAACCAGGAAAATGAAACCTTCATTTGTTTTTTAACTATTAGCTGATCCTACTTTTTCAGGGGAATGTTTTTTAAAGTTCTCGTGAGCTTGTAGGATAAGCATTCAACTATACGTATTGCTAAAGTAACTCTACGTCCTTATGACAAAAACAAGGACGTCCGGATAAAATTACCCTCGGGTCCGATAATTTCCGGAAAACTCCTTCCAAGCTATTTATCTGTCTTTAATTACACTACCAAAGCTTCTAAATCATGAAGGATACTCGCTTCAGCAATAAACCAACTCCTTTCATGGAGATTCAATAAAAATTATTTTTTTAACCAAGCACCAACTCAAATAACAATGCCAAATTCCTTCTTTAAAAAAAAGCTCTCTCCTATCAAACCTGGCGAACCAATAGATTATAAGGATGTTGAAACCCTCAAAAAATTCATTACAGAGCGAGGGAAAATACTTCCCAGAAGGTTAACTGGCTTGACAGCTCAACAACAAAGAGATCTAACTACAGCTGTAAAGAGAGCTAGGATTATAGCCCTTTTGCCATTTGTAAATCCCGAAGGTTAATATGCATAAGAAAAGGTATATGTAAAATGTAAAAAAGGGTCCATAGATATAAGATTTTAGAAGATGATTACTAAAGATTTAAAAGATCCTTTATATTTATCTTTAATTTCTGATATAAAGAAAAAAAATAGAGATATCATCACATCAAAAAATAGTTTTTTAAATCTAACTAAACTTAAAACCTATTCTATTGATGATAAAAATACAATCGAAATTGATGATGCATTCTCAATTCAAAAAATAGAAAATAAAACATATTTATGGATACATATAGCAAGTCCATCAGTTCTTATACCAATCAATAATGAAATTTCAATAAGAGCATCAAGACTAAGTTCAACAATATATGACCCTGAATCTATTTCTTATATGTTCCCCAAAGAATTAGTTATTGAGTGCTTAAGTCTAAGTAGAAAAAGAGAATGTGTTGCCTTAAGTATGGCCTTAGAAATAAGCGATAATGGCAATATTGTAGGTTATAAAATATTTAATAGTATTGTAAGGCTTACTTATAATTTAACTTATGAGGAGGCTGATGAAATTCTTGATTATCAACCTAAGGAAGAGTCAGATCTTATTGAAATATTTAATATATTAAATATTTATTCAATAATACGTAAATCTAATGGTTCCTTGTCATTGAATGAACCACAGGGTTTTTTCTATGAAGAAAATAATAATTTATACTTTAAAGTCAAGGAATTTTCTCCATCTCGAAAGTTAGTAAGCGAGTCAATGATTTTGTTTGGTTCATTAATAGCTAATTACTGTCGAAATAATTCGATTGATATCCCATATAGAAATCAACAAGCTCCAACAACTAAACTGCCAACCTCTCAAACAATTAATAGTCATAATCACCTACATATCTACAATTACATCGTAAAGTCTAAGTTATCTAAATCAACAATTGACATAAGACCTACTGGACATTTTAGTCTAGGCTTAAAGGAATATACACATGCAACCTCTCCTTTAAGAAGGTATATTGATTATATTACGCATTACCAAGTTATTTCACATATAAATAATGAGCCTCTAATACCGATTAATATTCTTATAGAAAAAATTAGTCAATATAATAAAAGGTCATTAAATAATTCATTAATTTCCAGAAATAATCAAAGGGAAATGATTTTGAGATATTTAGGTAAATATCTAAGTAAAAATAGAGAAGTAATCTTTCTAAGATGGCTTATTAAGAACAAAAATATTGCTCTAATATTTTACAAAGAGCTATATTTAGATATAGTCACCATACTTTATGGTGACATGGAATTTCAATTAGGAGATGAATTTAGTATTAATATTGATTCTATAGACATAGATAAAGATAATATTCATGCTCATTTAATTACCTAAGTACATAGATTTTTACTTTAATACTTGTGTTTAATATAATATATAAGGTATATTAGAGATAATTTCACAAATTATTTAATTTGACTATAACTATTACCACTCCATTATATTATGTTAATGATAAGCCACATCTTGGAAGTACTTATACAACAATTGCAACTGATGTATTAGCTCGCTTCCACAGGCTAACAGGAGAGGAAGTTATATTTATCACTGGAGTGGATGAGCATGGTCAGAAAATTCAACGTACAGCTAAAGAAAATAAGATTAGCCCTATAGATCATTGTAATAAAGTCTCTAAAAAGTATAAAGATTTATGGCGGCTATGGTCAATATCAAATAACCGCTTTGTAAGGACTACATCATTAAAACATATAGATCTGGTATACGAGTTTTTCTGTAGAGTTAAGGCAAATGGAGATATACGCCTTGGGCAACAAGAAGGTTGGTATTGTGTCGGCTGTGAAGAATATAAAGATATAGATTCAAACATAGATAATCCGACATGTCCTATTCATCAAAAAAATCTTGAGTGGAGGGACGAAGAGAATTTATTCTTTTGTCTTTCCAATTATCAGGAGGAAATAGAGGAGATAATTTCCAATCCTACTTTTATTCAGCCTCTATCTAGACAAAATGAGATAAAAAACTTTGTGGCTAAAGGCCTAAAGGATTTTTCAATCTCAAGAAAAAATGTTGATTGGGGAATACCAGTTCCAGGCTATAAAGGTCATACTTTCTATGTATGGTTTGATGCACTTTTAGGATATATTTCAGCACTATTTAATGACGATGAAAACATTGATCTAAATTTAGTGAATAATAAAGGTTGGCCAGCAGATCTTCATTTGATAGGTAAGGATATTCTTAGATTTCATGCAATATACTGGCCAGCAATGCTAATGTCAGCAAAATTGAGTCTTCCTCGAAAAGTCTTTGGCCATGGTTTCTTAACAAGAGAAGGCCAAAAAATGGGTAAATCCCTAGGCAATGTCCTTGATCCAGAAGTATTGCTAAAAGACTATGGAGAGGATGCTATTAGATGGTATTTATTAAGCGACTTTAAATTTGGTCAAGATGGTGATTATCAAGAAAAACGTTTTATAGATTTGGTTAATAATGACCTTGCTAACACAATTGGCAATTTATTAAATAGAACAAGTTCGATGGCCCGTAAATGGTTTGCAGAAGATAGCAACTCATTTACCGTTGAAATTAAACAAAATAAACTAAGAGATTTATCTGAGTTAACAATTAAGGATGTTATCGGTAAATATCATAATCTGTATTTAAAAGAGGCTTGTCAATCGATAATTAATCTCGCTTCAGAAGCAAATTTATATTTAAATGATAATGAACCATGGAAATTAATAAAAGATTCTAAAAACGAACAAATAGTTAGATATCATTTATATAATGTCCTCGAATCCTGTAGGATAGTAGCAATATTATTATTACCCATAGTTCCCAATTTAAGTAGAAAAATGTTATTACAGTTATCTTATCCAGAGCCAAAAAGCAATTGGAATGAAGATCTCATTTGGGGCAAACTAAAATCAATTACTCAACTTCCAGATCCTCAACCAATCATACCCAAAATAGAAAAATAACTAATGTATATGCAAGTTATCCAGAAAAGTAGATTATCAATCTTATTCTTGTTTTTTCTTATATCATCATGCTCTTCCAATAGCAATGTTGTAAAAGAAATATCTGTCAACTCTTTTAAATTTAAAGATATCAAGTTAGAGCAATTAGATAAGAACGGACTAAGACGATTTTTATTTGTAACTAAAAACGCAAGTTTAGATGAATCATCTAAAACTATATATGCGACAAATCCTCTTGTTACCTTCTATCATAACAAGAAACCATCATATACTATTAGGGCAAAGGAGGCATCACTTATCAATAACGGTGAAACAGTTCTATTAGAGAATGACGTCTTAATGAGTAGTCTTAAGAAAAGTAACCTAATACTAAAGACTAATAAAGTACTATGGATAAAAGATAGTTCAACAGCAATTTTAGATGGTTTTGTAGAGTCTACAATAAATGGTTCTAGTTTTGTTTCTGATAGTGCTATTTACAAGCATAAAATTAACACAATAGAGTTCAATGGGGTTAAGAATTATTTTTATAGAGATGCTACATCTAGCTCTATAATATCTGTAGCTGCCGATCAGGCTATATGGTATGGCAACAAAAAAAAGCTAGAATTTAATTCATCTGGTAAGCAAGTAAAGACTAATATAAAATTATATTAGCCATTTATAATAATTGATTCTAATTTTTTAGTCCAGCCCTCTATCCAAATTTCATCTGACTTTGTAAAGCATCTCTCTGACCATCCACCTACAATTATCCATCCATCGGTAGAAATTGGTACTACGATTAGAGATGGCAAGTTTTTGACTATAGATTCAAATTCATCTTTGTCTGGATAATACTTAGTATTTACTAGTGAAATATATTTACCACTTTTAGAAGTTGATATACAGGTTTTACCAGGCTTGAATGAATTAACGCTAGTGGAAAATAAACCTCTTTTTAATACTATTTTATTCTCATAATAAATTATAATATTAGATGATGCTGTTGCTGTAAGTATCATTTTGGATCCCCATGCTAATTCATTCTTTAGAATTTCAGGTAGCTCAGCATTTATATAAAAAGCCTCTGTACCTTCTAAAACTGCTTTTTTAGGCTTGTTTATAGAAACTTGTTTTTGTAAATAACCTACCAATAGAATAGATACTGATGAAAGAGCAGCTATTAATTCTGAACGTTGTATACTAGGGGATAATTCATCAATTGCAATTGCATTTACTAAGCATAAAATTATCATAGTAATTCCTATAGTAAATGTTAATGTTGATGTTGCATTCATATTTAGCTATAAGCAATGTTAATTACCTATCATAAATAAGACATCCCTTGATTTACAACCACTTGATATCTAGCTGAAATTTCAAGGCATGTTCTTCATAAATATAGACAAAATACAGAGATAGTGCCATTATATTAAAAGTATATCTATTTTTAACAGTGATAAGATCAAATCTACTAATTATTCTTTCAACTATATTTCTAATAATATGTGTAGCTTTTGCTACCCCTACATATGCATTGGATAATCAAACAATAAAAATGATTAGTCCCTTAAATCATAATTTGACTTTATTAGCTGATTTAAACTATGAAACAAAGGAAACTACCTCTTTATCAGATCCAATTACAGATCCTAACTTCAATGTTATGCGTAACAATGAACTAGGTAGATCATTAGCAATACCTTTGGTTTTAGGAGTTTTAATTATAGCGATAATTACACCATTAGTGACATGGTGGTATTTTTCACGGTAAAATAGCTTTTTATACTATCAATCAATTAATAATGTGAACATAAATTATACATCTGGATTAGTTATTGTAACTGGTCCTGTAAAGAGTGGAAAAAGTATATGGGCAGAAAAAATTATTGCTCATAATCACGGTAAAGTAACTTATATAGCAACTAGTTCTATATATAATAACGATGAAATATGGAAGAAAAGAATACAGATACATAAGGAAAGACGACCTAAAGAATGGAATCTTGTAGAATCAGCTGATATATTTAAGATTCTTACAACTATCAATCAAGAGTCATCGGTCTTAATTGATTCATTAGGAGGTATAATAACAAAGAGCCTAACATTAAATAATGAAGATTGGCATAATCATCGCAACTTAATTGTTAATGCCATCTCAACTTTTAAGGGACTTATTGTAATTGTATGTGAAGAGGTTGGTTGGGGAGTATCTCCAGCAACTCATAACGGTAATTTATTCAGAGACAGGCTTGGAGATCTAGTAGACAGGTTAGATCAATTTTCATTAGATAGCTGGCTGGTTATTCATGGCAGAGCTATTAATATATATAAAAATAGTATAAGAATTTAATTTATCATTAAAATGAATAACTTTAGAGTTGGCTTATTTGAACCAAGAATACCTCAAAATACAGGAAATATTGGAAGAACTTGTTTAGCATTTAATTTAAAATTAGATCTAATTTATCCATTAGGATTTGATTTAAATGATAAATATTTAAAACGCGCAGGCCTAGATTATTGGCAACATCTTGATGTAACAACACATATTAATTTTCAATCCTATTCTAATTTTATTAAAGGATCTCGAATAATAGGTTTCAGCAAAAAAGGAGGTATAGATTTAAAAGAATTTCATTTTTCTAATAATGACTGTCTTCTATTTGGCCGTGAGGATTTAGGTTTACCTAACAATATTAGAGAGCAATGTGATTCTATTTGTTCTATTAATATGCCAGGCATATCAACTTTATCAAATACTAGTGGTGTTAGAAGTTTAAATCTTTCTGTAGCCTGTGGAATCGCTGTATACAGCGCTTATAATTCATAAAGTAATGCTAATACCATTTATATAATTAGCTATAATGTTCCTTTAAATCATTCATATAAATAAAGTTTTGCTCTTTTTATATTTAAGAATAAACATTATAGACTTTATCATAATAATATAATTTGTTTTTACTTGGATTAATTACCACCCTGCATTACAATGCAAGAGAAACATCCAGTCAGTGTAGCTCAGCTGGTTAGAGCACAGCATTCATAACGCTGAGGTCGAGAGTTCAAGTCTCTCCACTGACATATTTTTGTTTACTCACTATCCTTTGTTGTGAGTACATTGTTTTTCTAGCACCTTTATACAAAACTTAGAAGAACTGTTTTTTACTAATTAACACAAAATATATTCTTATGTTATGTCATAAATTTAATAACTTGCTTTTCAGCCTTTAGCATTATCTTTATCCTGCCTTGGGAGTGGATGCTTAATTAGTTCATTTTTTAGAAGTGAGAGAAGTTTATTATGTGATGTCGAGTTGAATTTCCTAAGTACTGACATGTTCCATTTACTTTGCTTCATTGATTTGGATGAATTAATATGCACTTGATACTTTTGATCTGCATTTGCTTCATTATCATGTTAAATTATTTGAGGTTTGTAAAGCAGATCAAGCCAAACTTTAAAATTATTCCAATTATTTGAATCAATCATGACAGACGGGTGTTTAAGAGTTGGTCAACCAGCACCAAATTTCACTGCTGAAGCAGTAATAGATCAAGAGTTTAAGCAAATCTCTCTTTCTGACTATAGAGGGAAATGGGTAGTCCTTTTCTTTTACCCACTTGACTTTACTTTTGTTTGCCCAACAGAGATAACTGCCTTTAGTGATCAGTTTTCAGATTTTTCTTCCAAAAATACTGAAATTTTAGGTGTATCTGTTGATAGTAAGCATTGTCATCTTGCTTGGATACAAACACCACGAAATAGAGGCGGAATTGGAGATATTACCTATCCACTTGTTTCAGACCTCAAGCGAGAAATAGCCACTTCCTATAACGTCTTAAATGATGATGGAGAAGCCGATAGAGGATTGTTTCTGATTAATCCTGATGGTATTATCATGCATTGCACTATTAATAAAGCACCTGTTGGTAGAAATGTTGATGAAACACTAAGGATTTTACAGGGTTATCAATATGTAGCGTCAAACCCAGACAAGGTATGTCCTGCTAATTGGACGCCTGGTGATAAAACAATGTTAGAGGATCCAAAAGGTAGTAAAGAATATTTTGCAAGTCTTTAAACCATTAACTAAATTGATTGTATTCTTTTCTCTTATTGTACTGTCAGCGCAAGTATAAAAGATAGGAATACAGCCATCTGCTCAATTAGGCTATAAGCATAATCCTTATGTTTATAGCTTAATTTTTTAGACCTAAAATCTGACAATGCTGTGCCTGATGTTACATATCCAAAAATACCACTTAATAGAGTAACTAATAAGAAAATTATAAAAAAGAATATTGGTATAGTAATATCTGAATCGAAGTATTTACTATCATTCACATCTACAATAATGGCATCATTAGCATTTATTTTAGTTATAGAATTGGCTAGATTTATAAAGGCTATACAAGCATTTAAGAGATAGAAATAATACCCAGATTTCTTTATTAATGAAAATATAATCAATGAAAAGAATATAATATTGTAAATATAGCTTTTGACTGTTGGTAAGAAACTATCTAGTAAAATAGTGAATATATTAGGCGATTCTTTGAAGGTAAACGTAATTAATATATTGAATTGAATGTTAATTAAGATATATAGAGCTATAAATAGAATTAATATGATGATTAGGTATGTTTTTCTATTTAGATAATCACTATTTTGGACAATCTTTTTCCTTCGCTGAATTCTATGTAGCCTTTCAAGTGACTTATACCACTTATGACCTAATAAGATTGGTATAGAAGCTATAATATATATAGAAATGTTATAGATATCCTTGTAATTATTACCATTATTCCATAGATGAGATGCTGAAATATTTGTTTGTTGTAAGAGCTTGCCTATAAAAGAAGAAAATATAATAAGTAATATGGTAATTAAATATTTCTTTCTATTATATATTCGATTAGTTATTGGACCTAAAGTATCATGTTTCATTTATATGTACTAGTCATTATGCCATATTGTGAAATTAAATCTTCAAACTCTGATTTAGTTAAAACCTCTTTTTCAATTAGCTGATCTGCTAGCTTATCAATTATATTTAAATATGGTTTTAGTGTTCTCTTTGCTATTGCTAGTGAAGTTATCATGATTTGTTCGACTTGTTTATCTACTTCTTTATTCGTTTTATTCGCATAGATTGATTTAGAACGTAATAAAGCTTTGTCTAAGGTATATTGTGAATTACCTTTGCTAATTACTAAAGGCCCAAGATCTGAAAACCCATATCTAGTTACCATTTTACGTGTAATATCTGTAGCAATTCGATAATTTGATTCTGAAATCTGGGTTATTTCAGAAGAGCCAAATATAAGCTCCTCTGTTGCCCTGCCTGCTAGGCTGACAATTATTTTTTTATTTAAATAATTTCGTGTTTGCAAACCAGTATCATATATTTCATCTGGAATAGTTAATAATGTCTTGCCACCTAAATTATTAGGTATCTTTAATATTGTTATTTTGTCTAAGGTATCACAACCTTTAATTAGATATGTTATTAATGCTCTTCCTATTTCGTTGTATGCTGTGACCCTCTGAAATTTTAGGCTTGTTCTAGAAGGATTCTGTAATCCTAGTTTTATTCTATCTAAGGCTTTATCAAGGTCTTTATTACTTATACACTGCTTATTATCCCTTGCTGCAATTATTGCAGCTTCGTTCAGCAAATTAGATAGTTCAGCTCCTGTAAATCCTGGTGTTTTTATAGCCCATTCTTTAATTGAAAAATCTTTAGATAGTGGTTTTGACCTTGCATGGATGGACAGAATTTGTTCTCTGCCAATTCTGTCTGGTAATAATACATCTATTCTTCTATCAAATCTTCCTGGTCTCATTAAAGCACTATCAAGGCAGTCCGGCCTATTTGTAGCTGCTATAACTATTACACCAGAATTATCGCTATATCCATCCATCTCGGTTAATAGTTGATTTAGTGTTTGTTCTCTCTCATCGTTACCTCCGCCAAAGCCAGAACCTCTTTCTCTTCCGATAGAATCAATCTCATCAATAAAAATGATGCTTGGAGCATTCTGAATAGCCTGACTAAATAAATTCCTTACTCTTGCAGCACCTATACCAACAAATAGTTCTACGAATTGAGATCCTGATGTAGAAACAAAAGGAACTCCTGCTTCTCCTGCTATAGCTTTTGCTAAAAGAGTTTTACCTGTACCTGGCGGTCCTGCTAATAGGAAACCCTTAGGTATTCGTGCTCCCAAATCTGTAAATTTCTCTGGTTGCTTCAGGAATGAAACTATTTCACTTACTTCGGCTATCGCTTCAGGCATTCCTGCTAAGTCTTCAAAACGAGTATCTATTGATGAAGAGTCATTTGTGATTGACTTGCCACTAATAAATGTTAGGCTTTTATTAGCAATTTTTAGTGAGTTTTTAATTAATAGTGAGCAAAATATAACGAAAATTATTCCAAGTGAAAAAGTTGCTGTTAATGATGATACTGACTGCTCATATTTAATATCTTTAACGCTTAAGGGTGTAGATGTAGTCTCAGCTAGTCGTATTATATTTTGATCGTTATTGAAAATAGGTATATTTCTAGAGGTACCATTTATATAATTAACTAAAACTTCTCTTTTCAATGGTATTAAGATCATTGATTCTACATCGCCTGATCTAATATCGTTCAAAAGCTTACTATAGCTTCCACTATCAGAAACTCCATTTGAATTAAAACTGGAAAACACAGTTAGTTAAAAAGAAAAATAATGCTAGGTCTTAACTTTAATTTAAAAGATATATGTCTCTATAGCCATTCTTTATTAGATTTACAAATGATTTAATATTTGACTAAAAGGCTTCTTTGGTCGGATAATTGAAAAAGTTAAATTCTATACATGGCAGTACCAAAGAAAAAGACTTCTAAGGGCAAGCGGAATCAACGTCATGCTATATGGAAAGCTAAGGCTGGCGTTGCAGCTCAAAAAGCACTTTCACTTGGAAAGTCAGTCTTAACAGGTAGAGCACAAGGCTTTGTATACCCTATTGAGGAAGAGGAGGATGAGTCCTAAAGCATCCTAGGAACCAAGCTTAAATGCCTCGAGAACTAGTGAATAGGTTATACCTATCCTAAGATTATCTAAAATAAGTAAGATATATTTACTTTTACTGGCAATAAATATCTTTCTAATTCTTATAAATATCTCTACGGTTAAAAAGAACAATAAGACTACAATTATTCTCTGGTTAAATAGCTTAAGATAATAAGGGCTTAATATGCTTGATAAATAAAATCCAGATAATAATGAGATTAAACCTATGCTTCTAAGCTTCCATGGTCCAAGGAAGGATTGAGAAAGAAAATCAGTTAAATATTTGAGGAAATTATCGTAATTGGTTTTATATGTCTTCATAATTCCTTATGATTAAGCAAGGATAATAGAGAATTGTAATTAACATTTTCTTCTGTTAGTTCTCCAGCAAATACATTAGGAATGTTATCATTATCTCCAAGATGATCTACTACTAATTCTGCATCATAACTATTATTATTATTATGAATATGCCAAGGCGAATATGTTACCACACATTTCAAACCAGCTTCTTTAGCTGATTTCAGACCTATTAATGAGTCTTCTATTGCTATCGAATTGTTTGGAGTAGAATTGCTTTTATTCATTGCTAGCATATAAGATTCTGGATTAGGTTTTGATTTAGATATATCCTCTGAACAAATGTATCCTTCAAAAGTCTTATTGTCAAAGTATTTCTTAATTAAGGCTTCAACTGCATATTTACTTGAAGTTGTTACTATATATTGCTTTGTTCCTTTATCAGCAATCTCTTTAATGAGTCTAATTACTCCGCATCTAATTTGGATATTACCATCAAGTACTAACATCCTATAATAATATTGTTTTCGAGTATGTATATGTTGAATGAGTTTTTCTGAGAGCTTATTACCTTGCTGTTTAGAATAAAAAGCAATTCTATTTTTACCTCCAGAAACTGACAATAATCTTATATAGGATTCTTTACTCCAATTCCAACGCAAGGAATAATCTTTAAATGCTAAATTGAAAGCAACTCTATGGCCACTTAATTCTGTATCGGCTATAGTGCCATCTAGATCCCAAAAAACAGTCTTTAAACTCTTCATTGATTATGCGTAATAAAAATTGAACGAAATTTCATTAATTATCTAAGAGGAACTAAATGTGCAGAAAATCATATGGAATGTACCAACATCAATTAATATATCACCCTTAAATAATATAGCCTTAACAGATAACATCAAGGAAGTTCTATACAGAAGAGGTTTTACATCACCAAATAAACTTAATGAATTCATATCACCTCCTTCACCAGAAAATCCATCTGATCATTTCCCTTTTTTGGATAAAGCAGCATCTCGCGTAGAGGATTCAATACGCCTTAAGCAAGAAGTGGCAATATGTGGCGATTATGATGCTGATGGCATGACAAGCACAGCTTTATTAGTTGATTTATTTAGGAAGCTAGGAGGTAGAGCTGTTCCTTTTATTCCTTCAAGGACAGAAGATGGCTATGGACTTAATAATACAATAATAGATCAGATTCATTCGTATGGTATAAAGCTATTGATTACAGTAGATAATGGAGTTTCTGCGATTAATTCCCTGCAATATGCTAAGCAACTTGGTATTGATGTAATAATTACTGATCATCACAGAATTAATAACAAAATAGATAATATTTATGCTCTTATTCATCCAGAAACAACTCCTATAAACTCACCCTATAAAACTGTTGCTGGAGTAGGGGTAACATATCTACTGGCATTGGAGATTGCAAAGAAGTTTGATAACTTAAGTGCTCTTAATATCTCAAGAGATTTACTATGCATAGGAACTATTGCTGATATGTCTCCACTTACAGGTGTTAATAGGTATTGGTTGAAAAAATGGATTAGTAATCTCCATAATACACAATGTTTAGGTCTGAAAGGTATCATTAAAAAATCTAAATTAGGTAGTAAGCCAATAACAGCTAAAGATATTGGCTTTAAGATTGCTCCTCGTATTAATTCTATAGGAAGAATTGATAACCCCAAATTTATAATTGACCTTTTGTTAGAACAAGACAATACAAATGTTTTACAAAAAGTAGACAAATGTGAGGAAATTAATACTCGCAGAAAGTTAATTACTAGGCAAATTGAAGAGGAGGCTCTTAAGCTTCTTCAGAATAAATCTATAGATGGTAAATCATTTATCTTGCTAGCCCAAAGCCACTGGAATTGTGGAGTTATCGGAATAGTAGCAGCACGAATAATGGAAAGATATTCCTTGCCAACAGCAATATTATCGTGTGATGGAGAAGGTTTATTTAGGGCATCCGTTAGATCTCCTAAAGGTATTAATGTTATAGAAATACTAAATAAATGTTCTGATTTGTTAGAGGTATACGGAGGACATTCTGCTGCAGCTGGTTTTACTGTAAAAGCAAGTAATTTAATGAAGCTAGAAGAAAAGCTACAATCATTGGCTTCAAATCACCTATCTAAAAGTAGTTTATACTCGAGCCTAAGCCCAGAATCCTATTTATCATTTAGTGATATCAATAAAGAACTTATAGAAGACTTAAACATTTTAGAACCCTTTGGAATTGGTAATCCCCAACCATTATTTTGGACTAGACGTTGTAGAGTCATTAAATATAAAATTGGTTATTTTGGACAATTAATATTATTACTTGAACAAAATGGTATCAAAATTGAAGGAACACAATGGTCTCCAAGAAGTAATACTAATACTATCCCAGAATTCATTGATATAGCATTTAATATAGAGCTTCTGGTGACAAATAAAGACACTAAACCTACCATTATTATAGTTGATTATAAAAAATACTCAACTATGTTGAAGTTCAGTATAAATAAAAGAGAGTATAGTTGTGAGATAGATTCTAATCAACTTATTATAATAAAAAATCAAAATAATGATTCAATAAAATGTAATTTATCCTCAAAAGAAGAATATCTCAACTTTAAGCGCAAAAATAATAATTATATAAATAGATTGCTAGAGATATCTACTGCTATTCTAGGAATAAACACAAGAAATTACTAATTTTAGATTCTAAAATAATAATTTTTTAGTAGATATTGCAACTAATTTTTTAAGCGCCTCTTCTATAAAAGACTAGTGCAATAATTGCAGGTCCTGCTAGAGCAACTGCTGCAAGAGGCAATAAGTTTCCCATTGAACTATTGTGAAAGATCTCAATACTATAAAACCATAAGCGATCTAGTAGTATCAAATTTAACTTTTGTAATCTCTACCTTCAAAGGGCCTATCAAGAGTAAATTATGTTATGGCTATAACGAATGAGAAATGGAGTTGTGTCAAGGATTGTGGGGCATGCTGTAAGCTTGACCCAAAGGAAAGGACTGAGGCCCTGTCAGTTCTTTCACCTCATGATAAGGATTTATACCTTTCCTTAGTAGGAAATGATGGTTGGTGTCGTTTTTATAACAAGGCAGAGAGGAACTGCAGTATTTACAAGACACGACCATCATTCTGCAACGTTAACAAAGTTATAAAGATATTTAATGTATCAATAGAAAGCAAAGAATCATTTTTAATCAAATGCTGTAAAGAACAAATCAGATATATTTATGGTGGCCGAAGTAAAGAAATGAAGCGCTTTATAAATAATCTAGTTAATTAGTCCTTATGTCAAATAATTCATCTGATATGGTTACAAAGAAACCTCCTATTAATAATAATGAGAGTTACTTAACAACCTTACTGACTACCTTTGTTGCGGTCTTTTTTGCTGAAATAGGAGACAAGACACAAATAGCAACATTACTTTTATCTGCTGATACTGGGAAACCATTAATTGTTTTTGTCGCTGCTACTTCTGCTCTAATACTCACAAGCTTAATAGGTGTATTAATTGGCAGTTTTATTTCTTCTCGTGTTAACCCAGTTATATTTAAAAGAGTTGCAGGAACATTAATGATAATCATAGGATTACTAATAATTATACATATTTCTACTAATATTGACTTCTTTATTACTTAATGACCTATACAACTACACTATTCATTTCGACCTTTATCACTATATTCATAGCTGAGTTAGGAGACAAAACACAATTAGCGACTATGGCTATTAGTGGCTCAAGTCAGAAGCCTATGGCAGTTTTCATTGGTTCATCAATCGCACTAGTTCTTGCTACTGCTATAGGTGTTTTGTTAGGGGGTACTTTTTCTAGCTTAATTCCTTCTTATATAATTGAATTTATTGCAGCTATAGGATTTCTCATCATCGGTATCAGTCTTTGGATAGCAGCACCAGGTGAAGAGACTTAAAAAGGTTAAATTATAAGTACCTTCATCATAGTAAAATCGAACCTAGTAAATTAGGTAAGAAATAGAATATAATTCCTTTAGGATTTAACCTGAAAAAATCCTAAACAAGTCCTTATTACAACATCATGTTTACGGTAGCCAAAATACTCGAAATGCTACCCAAGGAAGGGACCTTAGAGATCAAAACTCTCGAAAAAATGCTTAGATTGACCAAGAAACTAGAGAAAACTAGACTAGAAATAGCCTTAAAAGCCCTAAATAAACTTGGAATAATTCACCGAAATACCGATGATCTAGTTCAGGCAGGTAATTTAGAAGACACAATTACAGCTACCATTCGCTGTAGCAGCAAAGGATATAGCTTTGCAATGAGAGACGATGGAGAGGAAGATATATATATACGAGAAAAATATCTCAATCAAGCATGGCACGGAGACAAAGTTTTAGTATCTATAAACCGTGAAGGAGTTAAGAGAAGATCTCCTGAAGGATTAGTTATTTGTATCTTAGAACGATCTAAAACAAATTTACTTGGGACACTTACTCAATATAAAGAAACACTTTTAGCTAAACCATTAGACGAAAGAATACTTGCAAAGGTCTTACTTCCACAAACAGACATTAAATATTTTACTGATAAACAATCAAACAGCATAGTAGATATAAAAATAATTAAATATCCTATTGCCCAAAATCAAGCAATGGGTCAAATTTCAAGAAAATTAAGTCTAAATGAAGGGTTATCAGGAGATATAGAAATACTAAAAACAAAGTATAACCTCCTTAATGATACATCTTCGCCAAAAGTAGCGCCTAAAAAAACATTACAAAAACAAAGAATAAACCTTGAAGACCAGAATTCATTATTGCTTAAAAGCTGGAAATTAGATGATAGTCCTATCTTACCTGCTCTTTACTCTGAGCCTTATGATGGAGGCTTTAAGATTTGGTTACATGTTCCTACTATTTCAGAACGGTTATCACTCGGAAGTAAACTAGATGATTGGATAAAGGACAGATCAAATTCAATATGTTTAGCTACAAAATGGAAAAATATTTTAAATAAAGGGCTTATAACTGAATCTGGTTTTAATATTAACGAGAGTAATGACGCCATCACTTTAGAGTTCAATATTTCTAAAACAGGTGAATGTAAATCATGGAAGTTTTATTTAAGTACTATTAAACCAAAAGCATTGGTGACCCAAGAGCATTTGGAAATTATACAAAAAAGGAGTCCTAAATCTAAAACAATTCCATTAAAACTAAAGCCTTTAAAAGAAAATCTAAGTATTATTCATAACTTATTGTATTCAGTTAAATTAA
Source organism: Prochlorococcus sp. MIT 0603 (assembly GCF_000760215.1). Lineage (NCBI taxonomy): Bacteria > Bacillati > Cyanobacteriota > Cyanophyceae > Synechococcales > Prochlorococcaceae > Prochlorococcus > Prochlorococcus sp. MIT 0603. The sequence continues at coordinate 536,590 of NZ_JNAW01000002.1, forward strand.
TAGATCAACAACTTATTCAACTAGGTGTTATTCATCTAGAACAAGATCAACCCAAAATTGATATACTTGATGATCTTCGATTCCCTATACCTGGTGGAAAATTAAATGGCTGGATTCCTGTCCTAGATCTTACAGATCCTCAGTCCATACTTAATGTCTTTTGTAAATATTCAAATATAATCTTATATGAACATTTAAGTTCATATAAGTTAGACTTTATATGCTTGGCAAAGGCTGAATCCCTACAAATACAGGTTAATGATATAGTTAAATCAGCTCTTGTCCTAGATACAAGCATTAATGTTAATGATGAAGGATATATTAAATTTTCAGACTTGCTGTCTGCTGTTAAAGAATCACCGAACAAAAGAGTAATTGAAAAAATTATCAAGAATAATTTACCTGATTATAAATACTACGAATCTACTAGTCCTGTTCTGATACAAGAAGACTCAAATTCGACTAGATTAGCTGATAATGAAGATTTACCAAGTAATTTAGAGGCACCTTGGTCTAATCCAGGTATTAATTATGCGGATATTGTCAATCAGCATATTCTCATTAAATTATTAGTTGACGGAAAAAGTAAAATCATAAAAAACTCTAAGGGTCTTCCATCACTAGGTGAAAAGCCAATCTCAAAATCACTAGATTGGAATGTATTCTCTCCTTCTGTAAAGTCAAATATCCAGAAAATATGTAGCCAAGCTCTAGTGGGTAATCTTAATTCAAAAATAACTCAGGCTTCCCAATTTAGAGAAGGACTTTTCTCATTATTGCAACTCCGATATATAGAAAAAGATATAGGAAAAGTTGTAGAAGGAATTATTACAGGTGTTCAAAGCTATGGCTTCTTTGTAGAAATTCAACCTGCTCTTGTTGAAGGACTTGTACATGTAAGTACTCTAGATGATGATTGGTATGAATACCGTTCAAGGCAGAATCTGCTTGTAGGTAGAAAATACAAGAAGACATTTCAAATCGGTGATCCCATTAAAGTTAAAATTCAGAAAGTTGACATACTTAGAAATCAAATTGATTTAGATGTTAATGATTTCGACAAAATCGATGATAAAACAATTCAGCAAGAACAAGAGATTGAATAATCCATGACTACAATTATTATTGCTGTTACCGGAGCATCTGCTCAAGTATTAGCAGAACGTGCGATTGATCTTACTCTTCAATCTAATCATACTATTGATCTAATTCTTAGTAGAGGAGCCTATGAAGTATGGAATGCAGAGCATGGAATCAATATACCCATAGACCCTATAAAGCAAGAATTTTTCTGGAGGCAACGCTTAGATAATCATTCCGGCCATCTTTCTTGTCATAAATGGAATGAGAATGCTGCATCAATAGCTAGTGGAAGTTACTTAACTAAAGGTATGATTGTAATTCCTTGCACCATGGGCACTCTTGGAAGAATAGCCTCAGGTTGTTCTACAAACTTAATAGAAAGATGTGCTGATGTTCATCTAAAAGAAGGTCGCAACCTAGTTATATCACCTCGTGAAAGTCCCTTTAATCTTATTCATCTAAGGAATATGACGACATTGTGTGAATCTGGAGCGAAAATAATACCATGCATACCAGCATGGTATGCAAAACCTAAGGATTTAAATGAAATGATAGACTTTATGGTTGTTAGATTATTTGATTCATTCGAAATAGAAATGAAAAAAATTAATCGCTGGAATGGATAAATTATATGAAAAGATTTAATAATTTTATTCTGATTATATTTTTATTACCTCTTATTATCACCTTAATTGTAGCCTCATTTAATCTAAACAAAAAAAGCAAGATTAATTTTCTTATATGGGAAACAGAACCACTTAATTTTGGATTAGTATTAGCCTTAGGATCTATTATAGGAGCATCAGTATCATCTTTAAGTATTATATTACAAAATCAAAATATCTCAACTAAAAGAAGAACTACAAGGATGTCATACAATAATTCAATCTATTCAGATGAATTTAATGATCATAATGAATCACAAAGTTTAGAAGTACAAGAAGAGGAGAATTATACATATATAGAAAGAGATATCAGAGATCCATCCCCTACATTATCTGTTCCTTTTAAAATAATTAAAAATAAATCCAAGCAATATGACGATTATAATCGAGGTTCATATTCACCTAAAGATATACGTAAAAACAATGAATCAATGCAACAACCTGCTCAACAAAGTATAAGTTATGATGATATAGATAATGATTCTGATTCTGATTCTGATTCTGATTGGATGTCCACTAACTATGATCAGTGGTAAGCCTTGTAGAACTCATTAATGAAATCTACCAATTATACTCTAAGCTATAAATAGCAAATATAAATCCCTTGGAAAGCAATCAAGACTCTAATACTAAAATGAATGATAATATTTCTTCTAGCAAGGCTCCAGAAACTACTGCTTTAAAAAAAAAGATACCTAAGCTAGAGGATAAACCTTTTCACGAATTCATAAATTCTCATCTTATCCCGACTATTCAAAAAGAACTGAAGGCACGAGGCTGCCCTATAGATACTCTTATTCTAAAAAAAGATCAACGTCCTGTAGTGGGGGGAGAATGTTGGATTGTTTTTGGACAGTTTCCTAATGGAAGAAGATTTTGGATAACGTTTAACTCAGACAGTATTACTTCACAAAAAAACATATCACTATCAGAAACTTCAGTTTTACCAAGTTCACTTGAATCATTTCTGATAGATGAAAAAAAAATCACCCTCAAATTAATAACCTCGAGGTTTTTGCAGCGTTTGAATGGTCAGAAATGGTTAGGTATCAACTAAGTTCTTTGCATATACATAAAGGATATTTATATTAGTATCGGATTTACTAGGTGACCATTCAAAATATATTATTTCTAATCGCTACATGAAGATTTTGCGAGAATTAGGCTAAATAGTCTTATTATTACCATCAAAATTAGAAGAAGTAAATGACCAGTGCAACTTCAGAGGCTCTTGGAGGATTAGCTAGGAATGAGCTTCCCCCTCATCTAGACGAAAATCTGCTCACTCCAAGATTTTATACAACTGAATTTGAAAAAGCAGCAAAGACAGATCTTGAGATAGCTCGAAAAGACTTTGAAGCTATGTTTAAAGAGATGGAAGCTGACTATAATTTAAAGCACTTTGATAGGAAGGCATCTCTAGAAAGACTTCAAGACTTGTCTCCTGAAGATAAATCCATTTACGAGAGCTATTTGGTTCGCTCTGTAGTATCAGAGTTTTCAGGATTTTTACTTTTCAAAGAAATATCTAATAGATTTAAAAAAGCTGGTCGACCTGAACTTGGACAGTTTTTCACCTTTTTAGCAAGAGATGAAGCACGTCATGCAGGATTCCTTGGCAGAGCTTTAAAAACAGAGGGTATTAATGTTGATCTGCCAAATCTACCTAAAAAAAGAGCTGCTACATTCTTTCCATTGAGTTGGGTTCTTTATTCACTTTATTTATCTGAGAAAATTGGTTATTGGAGGTATATCCTTATCAATAGACACTTAAATGAACATCCAGAAAAGGTATGTGCACCATTATTTGACTTTTTTGAGCCTTGGTGCCAAGACGAAAATCGCCATGGTGATTGTATAAATATGATGATGCGTTGTTGGCCAGGAATGACAAAGGGGTTTAGAGGTAAGATTTTAAGTAGATTTTTCCTATGGACAGTTTTCTTAACTCATACACTCACAGTATGTGAAAGAGGGGATTTCTATAAACTTTTAGGAATAGATCCTATCTTATTTGACGAAGAAGTAATTATTCAGACAAATAACACTTCTAAGAATGCATTCCCTTGGGTTTACAATTTTGATGATGGTAAATTTTTAAAACTGAGAATCGAGATTCTTAACGCATTTAAAACATGGAGAAAAGAAAGTGGCCTTAAAAAGCCTTTAGCACTTGCAAAATTTGTATCCTTAATTTTAAGACAATTTGTATTACCTATGGAAAAAACAAATGCTGTTAGATATGGACATTAATTTTATAAAGTACTTATAATTAAATATCAAAAGGGTTACCAGCTTTATTTTTTACAGATCCTAAATACTTACCAAATTGTAATTCATAAACCTCATCATCATCTTGAGTTTCCATCTCTGATGATGCTATAGCCCTTGCTATGCATAGAAGTCCATAACCCTTTTCTTGCATTTGATGAGAAAGACCAATACCATCTCTTTGATCAATTCTTCCAGACATAATTTTTACAGCACAGCTTGTACAGCAACCATTTCGACAGGAAAAAGGTAGTTTATGGCCATGCTCTTCAAAATATCTAAGAATGTTCTCACCATGAGGCACATTCATTGTTACCTTTCTATTTTCGCCATGAAAGTAAATAGTGATTTTGTGAGTCGCCTTATCAGTCATCAATCAGTGTAAATCTGAGCTGCTTATATCTCTACCCTGAGCAGGTGGTGGTAATGCCATTGCGTCGCTTTTCAACATGTCAATATCTAAGTTCATGATTGAAAGATCTCCTCCAAATCTAAGTTGGAGCCATTCTATTGCTGTTTTTTCTTCTGCAACTACAGCTTCTAGTTCTAGGTTTGACACTTGAAATTGCTTCACTAAAGCTGGGCAAAGATACCAAAAGGCTACATCAGGACCTAACCTGTTACGTCTTTCTGAGATTGTTTCACGTAACTGCCCATTTCCACATAGTTGACCTGTGGGAGCAATTAAAACGTAAAGAGCTTTTTCGCTGGTCATACAACTGCAATTCTACAAACTTCCTTAACTGTAATAGGAGAGTCATATATACAATTAGTTTAAATGAAAGGGTATCTCGACTTTATTAATAATTTGGATTTTTACAGATTAAGATAAAAGTGTCTAAGAGCAGTATTGATCATTGACAATTACAAATCCATCTAAGGACTACCTTGATACTGAATTAATAGACTCTAATTTCAAGAGAAATCTAGAAAATCTACTTAATTATGGAATCTCTGCAGGGGCTGATTTTGTAGAGATTTTTGTTGAAAGCACTGATAGCATTGGCTTACTAGCAGAACAAGATACTGTAACTAGTGTTAATCCCTCATTAGGGAAGGGTGTTGGCATAAGAGCTTTTTTAGGGACTAAGGATGGCTTTGTCTCAACAAATGACCTTTCTGAACAAGGGCTAAGATTTGCCCTTGATCAAGCACTAGGGATGCTTGGATTAGAAAAAATATCGATTATAGATACTACATTCTCTGGCTTGAAAGCTATTAATGACTATGGATTAGAGAAACGTAAAATTATGAATGAATGTCCAAGTCTTAAAGATATATCTGCAAAAATGCTTGAAGCTACATATTTTTTACTAAAGAATGGGAAGCATATAAGTGTTAGGAGAGGTAGTTATTCAAAAACAAAACAGGAAGTTATTGTTGCTGGAAGTGATGGAACTTATGCAAGAGATATACGTTTATATCAATCAATTGGTTTAAATGTATTAGCACTAGATAAAGATTATAGATCAAGTATTGGTAGAAGAATTGGAACTGAAGGCAAACCATCTTCACTATTAGATTGGGATTCAGAACAAGCAGCGAATGAAATAAATGAGAGTGCCGAAAAAATGCTCTATGCGAAATACGTTTCAGCTGGTCAAAAGCCTGTGGTTTTAGCTAATAAATTTGGTGGTGTTATTTTTCATGAGGCATGTGGACATTTACTTGAAACAACTCAAATCGAAAGGGGAACTACGCCATTCGAAAATAAATTAAATCAAAGAATTGCAAATAAAGCTGTTACGGCAGTAGATGAGGGACTTACAGATGGAGCATTTGGTTCAATAGCTATGGATGATGAAGGTATGGAAACACAGAAAACTATACTTATACAGGACGGCGTATTAAAAAGGTTTCTTAGTGATAGAGCTGGCCAAATACGTACAGGACATAACCGTACAGGAAGTGGAAGGAGACAAAGCTATTCATTTGCTGCAGCAAGTCGTATGAGAAATACTTTTATAGACAAAGGTCCATATACCCCTAAACAATTAATTGAAAGCATAGATGATGGTATTTATTGCAAATCAATGGGTGGGGGAAGCGTAGGAGCAACAGGTCAATTCAATTTTTCAGTTGAAGAAGGCTATTTGATAAAGAATGGAAAACTTAGAGATCCTGTAAAAGGTGCAACTTTAATCGGAGAGGCTGTTGACATAATGCCTCGAATATCAATGTGTGCAAATGATCTTGAACTTGCACCAGGTTTTTGTGGATCAGTAAGTGGAAATATCAATGTCACAGTGGGCCAACCACATATAAAAGTTGATTCAATTACAATCGGGGGTCGATAAAATGAGGGAAAAAAACCAATTAATAGACAAAACTGGATTGAGAGATACTCTCTCAAAATTGTCTAAAGAAATTAATATAAGCAAATGGGATCTAGGAGCTTCTATTGGCAAGGATATTTCTGTACAAATTCAAAAGGGGAGCCCGAAGCAGGTCAAAGCCTCTCAAAAGAGTTCAATAACAATTAGGGTTTGGAATTCAAACAATGCAGTTGGTATAACAAGTACAACTGACCTCTCAGAGTTAGGCTTAAAAAAAGCTCTTAATAGTGCTTTATTAGCTAGTAATTATGGCAATATAAGAGAATCTCCAGAGTTCTCTATCACATCTAAGAATAAATTACCAGTACTAGATAGGCCCATTAGACAACAAATAGGAGTGAAAAGGCTCCTGGATAGTTTAATAAGAGCAGAAAATGATCTTTTAAATAAACATAAAGCCATAGAAGGAGTCCCATATAATGGTTTTGGAGAAACTCAATATGAACGGGTATATATTAATAGTGATGGAGCATTACGTCATATGGAAAGTACACAAGCAAGTCTATATTTATATGCTAGAGCACAGGAAGAAGGTAAGAAGCCTAGAAGTTCAGGTTCGATAAGAGTTGATTATGGTGCTACAGATATTGATATAGATAATTGTGTAGAAGAAGCTGCAAATAAGACCTTAGATCATCTTAATTATCATCCAATTAAAACAGGTAAATATCTTATATGCTTTAAACCAGAAGCATTTCTTGATCTTATATCGTCTTTTAGCAATATCTATAATGCAAGATCAATACTTGATGGTCTTAGCCTTTCTAATAAGGATTCATTAGGTGAAAAAATATCTAGTGATATATTATCCCTAAATGATAATGGCTTACATGTTGCAAATTATGGTTCATGTAGTTTTGATGGAGAAGGAACACCTACTCAAGATATATCTATAATAGATTCAGGAATATTAGTTAATTTTATTCATTCGGAGGCAACTGCTAGATTGCTTAATTCATTACCTACAGGACATGCTGGTTTAGGTGCTAAAGTATCAGTATCACCAGATTGGCCTGTAATAAATAAATCAAAAAAATCGATAGCAAAATATCCTCATTTAAATCACAAATTGACAACTAACGAGTTTATTCTTGTAGAGAATCTAAACGCCTTACATGCAGGTATAAAACCAAGTCAAGGTTCATTTTCTCTCCCCTTTGATGGATGGCATGTAAGAAATGGAGAAAAGGTTTCTATAGAGTCAGCTACTATAGCTGGCGATTTTAGAGCCTTATTAAAAAACATAGTTCAAATAGAAGGACAGCAAATAAATACTCATCAGGGAGTTTCACCACATGTATGGATCGAAGAATTAGCCATAACTGGTGATTTATGAATATAGTATTTTGGGGAACACCTCAATTCTCTGTAGGCATTTTAAAAGCATTATTAGATAGTAAACACAATATAATTGCTGTAGTAACTCAACCTGATAAGAAAAGACGCCGAGGTCAGCAACAATGTCCATCACCTATAAAAGAAATAGCCTTACAAAGAAACATACGAATTTTTACACCAATTAAGGTAAAAGATGACTTGGAAATGAAAAAAGAACTCAAATCCTTGAAGGCAGATATTTACATAGTAGTAGCTTTTGGTCAAATTTTACCGTTAGAGATTTTAAGTCTACCAAGGTTAGGCTGCTGGAATATACATACCTCATTATTACCAAAATGGAGAGGAGCGGCACCTATTCAGTGGAGCTTAATAAAAGGAGAAAAAGAAACAGGAGTTGCAATAATGTTAATGGAGGAAGGACTTGACACTGGACCCATATTAATAGAGAAAAAGGTCCCAATAACAAAATTTGATAATGCTCTTTTTTTATCAGATAAGCTTTGCAAAATATCCTCTGAATTAATAATTAAAGCATTAAAGATTATAGTTACTAATCACATAGATAACATAGAAGATATCAATCTAATACAACAAAGTAGTACTGGGAGAGAAATATCTATTGCAAGAAAGATATCAAAAGAAGACTATCTGATAGAGTGGAATAAACCAGCTATCGTTATACATAACAAAATTAGAGGATTATACCCTAATGCCTATAGCTATATAGGGAATAAAAGGGTAAAGATATTATCATCAATTCCTATTAGTTCTGATTCAGCACAATATAAAGATGCAAAGTTGCAAGAATATAAAGATGAAGGCAAGTATATAGATATAAAACCAGGATACGCAGTTGGAATATTAAAGGGTTCAGGAATAATAATCAAGGCATCAGAGGGTTTGCTATTGATAACTGGTATAAAAATTGAGGGTAAAAATGAAGCCAGCGAAAATTCATTAATACAGCAAATAGCATTTAATAGAAAAATTAATACAATAAATTTTTCTAATTATACTAACTAATATCATCAATAGAATTTTTTTGTGAGAAGCCCCAGAAAAATACAATCACTAATAAACAATAGAAACAATATTCAAATGATTTGTAATCATTAAAAACAACTTCAGCTATTAGTTTTATAGCTACTAATGCAACAGCTAGATAACCAGCATTTTCTAGGTTTATAAAAATTTTCAACCATCTAATGAAATAATCGGCTGTAAATCTTAAAGCAACCACACCTATTATGGCTCCAGTTATAACAAGAAGAAGTTGATCACTTATAGCTACTGCTGCGGTTACACTGTCAATGGAAAATGCCAGATCAGTTAATGCTAATAATAAAGTTATACGAAGAAAAGATGTTTTAGAATTATTTAAATCTTGAGTAACATCTGATTGACTATCTGATGTAAAGGTAAACTTATTGAGGACAATAATAAGTAAATAAATGGAAGCTATAATCTGAACAGCTGAATATTTGATAATAAAATTAGCACATAGTATCAATATGATGCGAAATACTAAGGATATTGTTATTCCAATATTTAGTGATCTTCTTTGTAGTTCAATATTATTTAAAGTCTTAGTTAAAGAAGCCAGAGCTACTGCATTATCTGCGGATAAAATTAACTCTAAAAGAATTAATACAGGTAACAATGGCGCCAACTCGCTCCAATGGTCAATCCCATCAAGTATCGGAGAGAAGAAATTAAGCGATGCAGAATCCATTATTAATTAACCAAAACGTGGCAAGCTGAAGTAGGCTTAGTAGAAAGGAAATACATTTTCTAATTTCATAGGCAATTGGTCGAAATGGAATTCAATTCTGAACTCTGCCATGTAGATTCAACCAAAATTATAGTAAAAATCACAATAAGTGAGCAACTCGTAAATCTTGGCAGCGCACTTGGTGAAGGATCTAATGTAATAGAGGCAGAAGACAATGCTATAAAAAGAGTCTTAGAGAGGCTAACTAATATTGAAAACAATAATAATTACCCAAAAAAAACTAACTTCAAGATAAACTCAACGACTAATAGCAATAGTGACACAATTTCAATGAAGTCATCAGAAGTTCAAAGAACAATTTCTGAGAAGACGCCTTTCAATGATAAAAATCACCAAGTACCAACCGACTGGAGTGAAGAGTTGATGCAAATACAGCAGCAAATTGATAGATTATCGTTAAAGAAGCAAGATGAGGATAGACTTATCAAGTTCTATTTAGATTATCCAAGTAAGGACAGGATTAATGATTACGATGATCTATTAATATTAATATACTTATTAAAGATGATATCAACAAGCACACCAACAAATGAAATAACTGAAGTCTTAAATAAAGACAATTTAATAGCACGATCCACCAAACATTTAGCAGAGCTAGAATGGAATACTGATATAGCACGTAATTTCCTATACTCTGAATTTACTGTCAAGAGTCGTTCTGATCTAAATATGAAGAAATTACTAAAGTTTAACTATATACTTTCACTGAAGATACAAGAAAAGACTATAATTAAAGATTAAAATATCTCACACAAATATAAATAAGATTTCAATATGTCTCTTTCATCGTTAGTTAATAAGGTTACTAGTTCTTCTTTAACTGATGAAATCTTTGAAAGAACTTTTAGAAAAGAAAAGCTAATTATCAATTCTACTTCTATACAATCAAAAGCTTTAATAAGCTCTTCCTTAGCTCTAAAGGCTAATAAATCACTAGTTATTATAGTACCAACATTAGAGGAAGCAAATAGATGGTTTTCAATATTAGATATAATGGGTTGGTCAAAATTACATTTATATCCCAATTCAGAAATAACACCATTTGAATCTATCCCTATACCTAGTGAAATAATATGGGGTCAATTAGCAGTGCTTAGCTCATTAATCTTCTCTAAGGATAATGATCTATTAGCACTTATTTGCACAGAAAGGGCTTTACACCCTCACTTGCCAAATCCTGAAATACTTATAGAAAATAGCATATTAATTAAAAAAAGTTCTATAATTGATACAGACAATCTATCTAATAGATTATCTGTCATAGGTTACGAAAGAGTTAACAATACAGATAATGAAGGCCAATGGAGCAGACGAGGAGACATTATAGATATATTTGCAGTAAATACTGAGCTTCCCGTTAGGATAGAGCTATTTGGAGACACAGTAGAAAAAATAAAGGAATTTGATCCTATAACTCAAAGATCATTAGATGAAATTGAAACATTAACTATTACACCAATATCTATTGAGCATTTACATCGTAACAAACTCTCAAATCACAGCTCCAAAAATAATTGTAGTGTTTTAGACTTTTCTTTGTTGGATTATATTAACGAAAATTCTTTCGTTGTTCTAGATCAAAAATTGCAATGTTATTCACACTCAAATGACTGGATAAATCACTTAGATCTAACATATAATGAGTATCTCAAATCTCATAATAACAACCAATCATTCACTCTAGATCACCTTAAAAATAACACTGATGTAAACAAGATATATAAAAAAATTGAAGAATTTTCAAGTATTGAGACATCATCAATTCTTGATAATATCGATACTAATAATACTTTAGATCTACAATCCAAGGTTCTCTCTACTTACCCAAATCAATTTGCTAAAATTGCAGAATTAATAAGCTATTACAAAACTAACAATTATTCAATTTGGATTCTCTCATCTCAGCCATCTAGAGCAGTAGCTTTGTTAGAAGAACATGATTGTATAGTTAAATTTATACCCAATTCCAATGATAATAATAGTATTAAAAGATTACTTGACCAGAAAACACCTATTGCACTGAAAGTAAATTCCAATATTGAGTTAGAAGGAGTCAATTTAGCACTCTGGAAGATACTTATCATAACTGATAAGGAATTCTTTGGTCAACAGCTAATATCTTCTACAGCATTTATCAGGCGACGAAGACGGTCAGTTAGTAATACAGTTAATCCAGTTAAATTGAAGCCCGGAGATTATATAGTTCATAGAAATCATGGAATAGGACAATTTCAAAATATTGAAAAATTTGTAATTAACAATGAAAGTAGGGATTACTTATTAGTGAAATATCTAGACGGAACATTAAGAGTAGCTGCTGATCAGTTAAGTTCTCTTGGAAGATATAGAACAACTAGCTCCAAAAGTCCTAGGTTAAATAAATTAGGAGGCGCTACATGGACAAAAGCAAAGGAAAGAGCTAAAAAAAATATTAATAAAGTTGCTATAGACTTAATTAAATTATATGCAGAACGGTCTAATAGTAAAGGTTTTGCTTATCCTGCAGATGGTCCATGGCAAAAGGAATTAGAAGAAGCATTCCCTTACGACCCAACACCAGATCAACATAAAGCTGTTATAGAAATAAAGGCAGATATGGAAAAATGTGCACCAATGGATAGATTAGTTTGTGGTGATGTCGGTTTTGGTAAAACAGAGGTTGCAATAAGAGCATTGTTTAAAGCTATAACCGCAGGAAAACAAGTTGCAATACTTACACCCACAACTGTTCTTGCACAGCAACACTGGCGAACTCTTACGGATCGATTTGCTGCTTATCCAATCAAAATATCATTACTAAATAGATTTAAATCTGCAAAGGAGAGAAGAGAGATTAAGTCTAATTTAAAGAATGGCAAAATAGATGCAATTGTTGGCACACATTTACTATTATCAAAACAAATTGAATTTAAAGATCTAGGCCTTTTGGTCGTAGACGAAGAGCAACGCTTTGGCGTAACTCAAAAAGAAAAGATTAAACTACTTAAGAAGAATATTGATGTTCTAACACTTACAGCGACGCCAATTCCTAGAACCCTTTATATGAGTTTGTCTGGAGTCAGAGAAATGAGTTTAATAACTACCCCACCACCTCTAAGAAGAGCTATCAAAACACATTTAGTTAACAAAGATGATGAAATAATAAGAAGTGCTATTTCTCAAGAAATCAGCAGAGGAGGACAAGTCTTTTATGTAGTCCCACGAATCAATGGAATCACTCAAGTTGCAGATCTAATAGTAAAGATGATACCAAATATAAAATTACTTATCGCACATGGTCAGATGGACGAAGGTGATTTGGAAAGTGCCATGATTGCATTTAATGCTGGCGATGCTGATCTTATGTTATGTACAACAATTATAGAAAGTGGCTTAGATATACCAAAAGTGAATACTATATTAATAGAAGATGCACATACATTTGGTTTATCTCAGTTATATCAACTTAGAGGAAGAGTTGGCCGAAGTGGAATACAAGCACACGCATGGTTATTTTATCCCAGAGAGAAAGAATTAAGTGACAAAGCTTTCGCTAGATTAAAAGCCATAAAAGACTTTAGTCAACTTGGTAGTGGTTACCAATTAGCAATGAGAGATATGGAGATTAGAGGCGTTGGAAATCTAATTGGATATGAGCAAAGTGGTCAAATGGCCGCTATAGGTTTTGATATGTATATGGAAATTTTACATGAATCTATTGCTGAAATTCAAGGTCAAACAATACCGATTGTAGAAGAAACAAAGGTTGACCTACCCATAACGGCCTTTATACCATCAACATGGATTACAGATAATGAAGACAAGCTAGAAGCTTATAAAAAAGCCTCGGAATGCGAGACAGCAGAAAAACTATTAGACATAATAGCTTCATGGATTGATAAATATGGGACTCTTCCCAAGCCAGTTGAATCTTTAGTCTTAATAATCAGATTAAAGATTCAAACAAAGCAACTTGGCTTTTCTCGAGTTAAATTCAGGAAACCTAATATAATTATGGAAACATTAATGACTCAGTCAACATTTAATTGTCTAAAAAGAGGTTTACATTCTAATCTACAATCTAGATTGATTTTCAACAAAGGGTCATCTTTTTCAGAAGTAACATTTAGAGGATTGGGTCTGTTACCTACGGGGGAATTAATAGAAACCCTAATCAATTGGTTATCACTAATGGCACAACAGATACCATTGCTTGAAAAGGAAACAAATGATTCAATTAAAAACCTAATAATAAAATAAAGCTATCTAATCAAACTTAAAATCCTTGGGTTTTCCACTTTTCCACAGTATGCATATTGGCAATTACTCTGGAGGCGTCATGTGACAATGACATAAGTGGTTAAATTACAGGTGAGATTCTTTAGCTTAACATCTCTTTCATAGCAAGCATTCTCAGAGCTAGCTGAAAAACGCTCCTAAAATATATGTCCATGTATTGGAAATGAGGTGAAACATTTAGCACAATAAATGTCCGGAATTGTGGAAAAACCTCTGATTATTAAATTTAGTTGATCAATTACTAATATAGTGCCTGCGCTAAATATTTAGGTCAGAGCCATCAATAAATCTAGCTGGAATTACGAAAAAGATCATTCCTTAAGAATAAACCCTTTATCTAGTAGTTCCTGGTATAAATATCTTGCTTGAAAAGTAAATACTTGTTCCTCTTTTTCACCTCTTCTGATATGAAAATAATTATTATCTAACTGATTGCGGCTGAAGATAACCTCAATAATACCCTTTTGCATTATCCATTCAGGGTCATTGGTATGTGTTTGATCTGGTCCACCATCCCATGGTGCTACTTCAGCATATTTTACTTTTTTCATGTTTTTACGTTAGCTTGTTTACTTATAATATAGATCATAATAGTTAAATAGCCCACGAGAATCAAAACCTATGCGCTAAGACTGATAGCAGTTGATAAACTATGCCTTTATAAAATCAGACATTCCTTTAATAGATTCATATGAGCTTCTAACTAAGCGGAATGGATGCTATTCTTATTTCATTCCATATTGATAGGTATATCTACCTAAATGAATCATTTTCTATGGATTGCAGCATTTAGCTATTGCATTTAATGAATTAAGTAGCATATTAAAAGAAATTAATTATTTTAATGACCACTCTTGAAAAAATAGAAATAGCTGAAAATAGAATTAAGGAATTGCAATTGCTGATTAATCATTGGAAAATAACCAGCAATTCAGTTGACCAGAACTTAGTATTATACCCTAAGCATAAATCCCATACAACTAATTTGAAAGCTGCATAAGATTTTCCTCAACAATTTATACTCTTATTCAACTAATGAGATTAAATAAATTCACTATACTAATTACTGATATTAATTCATTTTTAGTTAAAAATACCTTATTTCACAACTACCTTTTTAGAATCATAATAATTGCTCTTTTCTTATATATTATGTTACCTATTAGATCTGAATATAAAAGTAAAAATACCTGCATAAATATAGCTTCAAGACAGTTATCAAGAAAGCTCCCAGAATCATATGTAAAAGAAGCTGGAATTGGAAAAAAAGAACTTTCTAAAATGCTAGCCTATCAAATATGTACTCACCGTAATGATAATTAAATATTTGCTTGACTTTCAATAAATGATCAATATGATAATTATATTCTTTTTACAGCATTATGCTATTAAATATACTCCAGAATATCTCTAAGATTTTCAACCCTAGAAAAATTAATACAATATCAGCTAAATCAATTTGCTCACAAGATTTGTTAACTCAACCTAAAGTTCTTTATGCAGATGGTATTGATTATCTTAGTCTTAGAGCAAAAGGTACTTTGCAATTACAAAATAGCTGATTTAGACTCTAATTTATTAGGTATACTCAATTGATCAAGGATACATCAACACTTACAGAAGGACAGGTTCTTAAAGTAGATCTAACCAACTTAAACGATCGCTTGCCTAAAAAACTCATTCATATGCTAAAAAAAGATCCAATAGGTAAGTTAATAGGATATAAGATGGTAGATGGCAATCAATTCGGATTTGTATTAAAGTTAAATATAGGTATTATACAATGGTTCTTCGCAGATGAAATATCAAAAGTTGATTAAAACTACTCAAACATAGTCTATCATCTTACTATACATATCATGCTAGATAATATTCAATTTAAAAAGTATATAGATAATATATTAGTTGTTAATTTATTTCTTATTATCATTGGCTCTATCTTTTTTATATCATCTATAATAATGAATTTAAATGGATATCCTCAGGCATTACGTATATTCCAAAAACTATGGTTTCCAGTTTTTATTCCTTCCCTAAGCATATTCTTTACAAGTATAACAGTCGAATTATTAGTCAAACAAATTAAAGGATTAAAAGATAACTAATGTTAATTCAGTTCTTTAGCAATCACACTTTATTCTTTATACTAGTTTTGACATTATTGACTATTTATTACTCAAGTAAAATAAATAAGTAGCTGAAATCAATATTTCAAACGGGTGTTTACATAATATTATCTATTGTTAATTCGTAGAGAGCGATATCATATAACTTAATTAAATCATTAAGCTGCTTTATCTATAATATATGTTTCTTCCATTAAAGGCTTTAGTGCTTTAATGAGTTCTTCTTCTGAATTAAAGCCTAATGCTTCAACAGTTTGAGTGCCAAGTGAGGCTAGGTCTTGTGTTTTGTCTTCCATTTTTTTAACATAGTAACAAATCTCAGAATATGCTTATTTTATATTGAAATTCTCATAATCTCTGTAGGTATTACATGTGTAGCTTGCTGGTAAGTATTAAGTAGTATAAGTCTATTAAGAGATCTTATGTATATTGACTTGAAATATTACCTGGATGCTAGTCATAAGCTTAATCATTTATAGATATAAAGAAAGATACTAACGGAATAGATTAATAATAGAAAGTTTAGCCAACTGAATAAATTGCTCTACAGATAAAGAGCCAATTGTTTTAGTTTGATTTAATGACATTGATAATGATAAAAGCAGGCCACCTAACAATCCAATACTTATAAAAAATCTTTGTGGTGCAAATGGATATAAGTAAAATGTAAAAATAGATAAGGTCAAATAAACTATAAGGATTAGAGATCCTAATCTCTGCTTTTTGCTTGAAAGGAGTAAAATTGATCCTATTCCTAATGATGCAATGCCTAATGACAACAAGATATGTGCAAAATATGACGGTATGTCCTTTTGGACAATATCATTCAAAAGATACTGATATCGACTAATTTTATTTGGTATTGCTACAACAAAGGTTGTTGATAGAAAAGCTCTTCCAATGAAAGAAAATAACCTTGATGCCCTATCAGTCATCAAAACATTAAATAGGATATATTCTCGATCTTAGCCAATGTTTAGTAATAATCACTGAATATTCACTTTATATATATCTATATATGTATAATCTTGGCCACGGGGAATTCACTACTTTCTAAGTTTATTCAGCAAGATAAAGAATTTAACGATTTAAATTAAACTAATTGTCATTCCACAAACATGGTTTATAATAAGTGAATAAAAAAAATACCCTTGTAGTTTCGGCTACTAGAATCAAACCAAATAATAAAATAAATGAGATGGCCACCAAACAAAGCCTGGACTTCTAGTTCACCAATTAAAGGCTACAGACATTTTGAAGTTACAGAATATGGTGGGAAAGGAGAGGATAGATGGGTCATTCTTGCAGCAATCCTAGATAAAGACATAAGCTTTAAAGTAGAGTGGTCCGAACTTAAAACTTATGCAAAATGGACAGTTGGATGGGTTCAACTCCCACAGGATGAATTATAATATAATTACTTCAAAGATTTCATTTGGAAAATATTAATACTTATATCATACAATTATAATAAAAGAATTTAATCTATATACCTAGCTATATTAGTCAATTATAATTATTCTGATTTAATTAATATTTAGCAATATACATACATCCTTATTAGGAGACTGACAAAGCTTTTTTTTAAGACCTATTATCATATTAATGTCATTAAATCTTGAATATATTCAACATAATAAATATACCCATTATCTTAATTATAATCTTCCTTTATATCATCGCAAGCAAAAAAAAAGACTCTGCGATTAACGCTGAGCCTGGGTGATGGGGAACCCCCTTTCTAGGTCATATTTGATATTAAATCAAGTCCCATGGATGGTGATTACTATAAGCATGAGGACACTATCAGTGGTGCCATGCTCAATATATTGCTCTGGCTCTGGTTTTCATCATCAAATTAATCAAGAAAATAAAAGACGAATGATCTGATATCAATAGTATTGAACCATCTTGCCGTGTGACCTTAGCGTTCGACCTGGATAAGCCAGAAAAGGAGTCAAAGCAAGGTTCCATTTCCAGTTCAAGACTGGTTTACTTCCCCTATACGACAGTCTCCTTAAGTCGAAAAAGAGTCAGATCAGAGCACTAGAAGATCTTCACCAACAAAATAGTTCAATAATATATTTTAAACATAAAAGTTACGTAATTGGCCATATCGTCCGAATCTGATTGTGTATTTCTCCTGCCTCAATTCTTAGTTGATCCTTATTTGTAGCAGTGAGGAGTTTTGTAACATGGCCAAGTTTGCGTCCGGGATGATTTTTAGTTTTGTTATACCAATGAACACTTAAACCAGGGATATCCTTCAATAATGAAAGCCTTTCAGATAATGATCCGTCATCTTCAAATCCCAATAGATTAACCATGATTGCGCCAGGAGATATTAGTTCTGGTTGTGGCATAGAAATTCCAGAAGCGATTGCAATCTGATGTTGAAACTGATTGCTCTTGCATGCCTCAATTGTAAAATGAGCTGAATTATGAGTTCTCGGAGCAATTTCATTAACAAGTAAGCCTTCATCTCCATAGAAAAATTCTATGGCTAATACGCCATAATAATTGAGTTCTCTAACTAGAGATATAGCTATATTCTTCGCAAAAGAACTTACTTGATGGGCTACATTTGCTGGTGCCATAACCCAATCACATATTTGATTACATTGAAATGTTTCTGTCAATGGAAAAATTTTGACATTTCCCTGTAAATCTCTTGAAATTACCAAGGATAATTCCTTTTCATAATTCACCCATTTCTCTAGAAACCAATCATTAGGATGAACTGATTTTAAAAGCTGCTTTAAATCTGATTCGTTCCTTAGGACTCTTGTACCTTTACCGTCATACCCACCAATGGATGACTTTGCCATGAGTGGGAATGGCCAAAGATTATTATCAATTGATACACTGCCTTCATAAGAAGATAACGGTATCCAATCTGGTCCAGGAATATTTAGTCTGTTAAGAAGCTTGCGTTGGGAAAGTTTGTTTACTAGTGGTTTCATTGAGGACAAATTAGGAATAAATTTGACTCCAACATCCTCAAGGGAAGATAAAGTATCGGTATCTATCCATTCATTCTCAAAAGTTACGCATTTTGTTAACTGAGATAGTTTTCTGGTTCCATTAATATCATTAGTATCTGCAAGTATAAATCCATCAGCATTAGCAACTGCGGGATCTTGCTCAGAACCAGTTTGTACAAGCACTTCAACTGACATTCCCCTCGCTGCTATAGCTAGCATTTGTGCAAGCTGGCCTCCTCCAACCACACCAATACAATGATTCAGCTGATCTTCGTTTTTCAATGAAAACTCCTCTTTAATAAGCTTAACTAAAATGTCCCAAGAAAAATTGGGCTAATTACTGTATTTTCACTATTCATATTGTGTCTCAAGACAACAGCCGAATCAAAGTTGATTTAAAAACCAAACCATATGAAGTGGTTATTGGTTCCAATAATTTGAATTCAATTGGAATAGAATTGGAATATATTGGTGTAAAAAAGGGAACAAGGATATTAGTAGTAACAAATTCTGAAATAGCAAAGCCTTATAGCTCCTTATTTATTCAAAGTCTTAAGAGTGCGGGATATTTACCTTATCTTTTTATTGTTGAAGCTGGAGAAGAGCAAAAGAGAATTAGCACTATTGAGCTTATTCATAATGCTGCATACGAAAATCAAATTGAAAGATCATCCTTAATTATTGCTTTAGGAGGTGGGGTCATAGGAGATATGGCTGGTTTTGCAGCTTCTACATGGCTTAGAGGAATATCTTTTATTCAGGTACCTACAACATTACTTGCAATGGTAGATGCATCTATAGGAGGGAAAACAGGAGTAAACCATCCTCAAGGGAAGAATCTAATTGGGGCATTTCATCAGCCAAGTTTAGTCTTAATTGATATAAACACACTTAAAACTCTTCCAGAAAGGGAGTTCCGATCTGGAATGGCCGAAGTTATTAAGTATGGTGTGATAAAAGATAAAGAATTATTTTGCAAATTAGAACAAATAAATAATCTTCAAAGTTTCAACAGAATAAACAATAAAGATTTACATGAAATTATAACTAGTTCAGCTAAAACTAAAGCTAGAATTGTTGAACTAGACGAGAGAGAAAGTGGTATTAGGGCAATTCTTAATTATGGACATACCTTCGGACATGTTGTAGAAACTCTTTGTGGTTATGGTAATTGGCTACATGGAGAAGCAGTCTCTATTGGGATGATTGCTATAGGCCATCTTGCAATACAAAAAAGTTTTTGGGATGCAAAAAGCTTTATCAGACAAAAAGAATTACTATTAAAGGCTGGATTACCAATAAGTTGGCCAACTATAAACCATCAATCAGTACTTCGATCACTAAAAGGAGATAAAAAGGTAAAAGATGGTAATTTAAGGTTCATTCTTCCTAAAACAATTGGAGAGGCTATAATCTCTAGTGAAATTACTACAAAGGATATAGAAGTATTATTAAAAAAACTAGACAATTAATTATTAAATCAAGGGTCAGAAAGAAATCTAAAAGAAAGAAAATCATTACTGTATGATATTTTATTATTCCTTTTTTTAAAACAAAGCCATTTAAAGTCTCCTAAGCAAGTTGGGTCAACTAATCTAAGTAAGCTCTCTCTCTTTGACAAGGCCAAAGGTAATCTGGCCCCATCATATGACTTTAAATTATCAAGCTCATGTGCTAATCCTAAGGCTAATAGAGCTAAGCCTTGACTTCTACAACCAACAAAATCCCAATTATTTTTATTACTAAATAACTTAGTAGTTTCTAAACATATATGGGAAGTAAGATCACATATGCCAGCATTTTGGAGAATATCAGAGGATGCCATTTGATTACTATATGAAACTAAAGTTCCGTTACTTCTAGATGTTTTATAATAACGATTTGCGTCTAAGGCATAATCTATAATCAACAATGGTCCTTCGATTAGAAATTGAGCAACATCATCAAACCATTTAGCAATATAAGTATGCCATTCCGTAGTCCAATTGTCTTCAGCTGTATCTGGAGGAATCTTTATATTACATACATTTCTTGCAATGTCTATGGATTCTTTTATCGCAGATGGCAATGGAAGAGTTGTAAAATCCAAATGATCTTTACCAGCTTTATTTCGTAAAAGAACACCTTGTAAATAAAGTTTCTTTGAAGACCAAACAACTCTATCGACAGGTAGCGCATCTAGAACTTCATTAGCTATTACTATCCCTCTAATTGGGGACATTTTTAATTCCTCAAAAGTAGTCCATCTTATTTTTGGGAAATCTATATCTGACAGTTTCTGTTTTTGTCGGGTGATCATTTCTTCATTAATCTCTACAAGTACAAGTTCAATTTTCGATTCTAAATAAGAATATTTATCCTTAATTACATTAAGTAAGTGAAAGGAAAGATCACCTTCTCCAGGACCAACATCGACTATTGAAATCTTTGGCCCTGTTTTCATTTTAGTTTCTAGTTCCTCTACCCAATCACTTATTTGTTTTACTAAAAGTTCACAGAAATCTTTTCCTAAAGAAGGAGAGGTTACAAAATCACCACTTGGGCCAATTCTTAATCTACCTGTAGCATATGATCCAGAACCTGGGTGATTTAAGGACCAGTTCATAAAATCAGAAAAAGGTACACAACCTCCTGCTTCTTTAATAAGTTGCGCTAGCCAGTTAGGACAATTCACAAAAGAGCGATTCATCAGCGAGAATAGATAGAACTAATAATTTCTAATGGATAGAAACAGACTAATAAGTTCTCTAAAAAATATTCTTGTGATCCTTTTCGTTTCACTATCACTTTGTTCCCCTGTTATTGCATCTGACAATCATGACTTATTGCCAGATCACCAAACTCCTATTATAGACCTAGCAAAATCATTAAGCGAAACTCAACGAAAAGAGCTTGAAGAATCCTTAAATGATTATGAATCAAAAACAGGTTGGAAAATAAAAGTCTTAACTCAATACGAGAGATCCCCAGGACTCGCAATTAAGGATTTCTGGCAACTTGATGAAACAAGTCTTGTTTTAATTGCCGATCCTAGAGGTGGGAATTTATTAAATTTCAACGTTGGTGATGCTTATTTTGCCTTATTACCAAGGCTTTTTTGGGTTGAACTGCAAACGAGATATGGAAATCAATTTTTTGTAAAAGAGAAAGGCGAAGATGGTGCAATTCTTGAATCTATTGAATCTGTAAGGATATGCCTAGACAAAGGTGGTTGCAATGTAGTACCTGGCCTACCAAAAGAACAATGGATTTGGACATTATCAACATCAATATTAGGTGGGATTATTGCAGGAGTATCTGCTGTACCTAGGCAAGAAAATGTTTCTATTGCCTGGAAATGGCTTGTACTGATGTCACCTTTATGGATAATGCTCTTTGGGATATTTGGAATAGCTCCTGTAATTACAAGAACAAGTGAATTACTTCCTTTATTAAGGAATATAGTATCTTTTCTAGCGTGTTCAATAATCGCATTTTTAATAACTCCTAGACGTCCAACCAACCAAGTTAATGAATAATGAATGATTAATAGTCAAAATAAATAATAAATATTCAAATGAAATCTGATATTATTTTAGAAGACTCCAAAGCCCCAGTTGATGATAGTGGCAATGAATTATTTAGAATACTTTCACTATTTAGTTTCCAATTACCACTTAAAAAATCTTGTTTGGATAAAGATGTACAAGAACTTAGTTTCTTAAGTGAATTAACAAGATAATCAGATTCTATAAAGGAGTCTCTGGTTACATAATAAATATTTAATTTGTAATATAAAGCCTCGCAAAATGTACTAAAGCCAGGTTTGCAAATTATAGAAGAACAATATGGCATTATATCAATAGGTCTATAAATAGATGGGATTAGAGATAAATTTTTAATACCATAGTATTCAGTAGATCTAGTTATATTTGCTTCCATAATTAAGAAATGAAATTCGTTCCATGAAGAAAAATGATTGCTTGGCAAAAAGTAACCCATACCTCCAAAATTTATTAAAATAATGGGTTTATTAATATTAAGTAGAAATGTGCGAAAACTTGAGTCTATTTTTCGATTGTTATTGACAATTAAACCAACTTCTTTTTTAGGAATAGGCCAATTCATACCGAAAGAGAATGGGAGGCTTATTAGCAATGATCCAGTTGAATAACAAGATTTATAAAACTCTATGTGCTCTATAAATCTATTATCATATGCTTTATATATATCATCCCATCCAAAGTTACCAATCCATATTAATGGTGCTGATAATATTTCAGCTAACTTTGAGGCTAAGGGTGGTATATCAGCAAGAACTAAGATAGGTAGTGAAAATTTCTCTATCCAATTTTGTTCTTGTATAATAATATTATTATAACTCTTATTTAATTTATCTATCGATATAAGTGTGGCTTCAATATCTACATTAAGTGCGTTAGTCTGAACGGTACCAATATCCCATTGAACTCTACGATGTATAATTGGAATACCTTTAAAGGCAAGATCTAAAAAGCTAATATCTACATTAGAACTAACTACATAAGTCCAATCAGGTCTTAATTTATATAACTCAGAAAATATCGCAGCTTGTCTTGCTGCATGACCATAACCGTGACTTGAAAGACATAAATAAATAAGCATATTAGTAATTTTCAGTTAAGAAGATCTTCTTTATATGCCAAAGAAAAGTCATCACGGTACCAACGATGGGATGCATGCATGAGTTTTCCGTTAAAAAATTCTACCCAGGAGAAATGTGTCAAAAGGGTTCCATTAGAATCTATGCCTTTTCTTGGGACGCATGCTGCATTTAAATATGCAATTCCTCTTGTGCTATCTATATAAAAGGTATCTCTTATCCCACGTCCTCGCCTTAACTCGTGATGCATATGTCCAAATACGACTAAGTCAACACTTCTCTCTTTTTTTATCTTATCGATAGAAAGTTCTAAGTCCTTATCTCCCCAGTCAATGGAAGGTGCTTTCCAATCTCTACCACATAGACTTGAGACCTCAGAGCCTAAACCAGTAGGTCCTGAATGAGCCAAAATTATCAATGGGAGTTTTGATGGTAACTTTCTACTAGCATTAACAATTATATCCACAGATTCTTCTATAGATATATGCCCATAGACAGATTTAACTTGCTCTGAAAGATAATATCCTCCACCAGCACTGCACGGTCTTGCGCCTACAACAGAAATCAGGAGGTTCTCCCAAGAACAATTGCCCCATCCACAATCCTTGTCTCCAAGCAAGTCAAGTTGGCTTTTTAGTTGATGGCCACTAGTATCTATTCCTTTATCATGATTTCCAAGAATTATGCCTGTTGGTATAGAAAGATCATTGATTATCTTTGCTATGCGAATTTGACCATCATCAAGGTCCCCGACAAATAAGATTGCATCTGGATTTAAAGCATGAACCAATTCATTATCAGTATGAGACCATTCCCCGTGAAGGTCACCAGCAATAGCAATTCGAATAATTGTCAGAGTAAATAGTATATAAAGCTCTATACTGCCTCAAATTGCTGAAAAGAAACTGTTAACAGCTCAAAGCAGCCATCAAAAGATTACAAAGCCATCTCTAGACAAAGATGAAATTGTTGCGCAGATAAAAACACTCTGCGAAAAGAAAAACGCCATAATACTAGCCCATTATTATCAAGAAGACCTTATTCAAGACATAGCTCACTTCATAGGAGATTCTTTAGAGCTATCAAGAAAGGCTGCCAAAACAGATGCAGATGTAATTGTTTTTTGCGGTGTTCATTTCATGGCTGAAACAGCAAAAATAATCTGTCCCGATAAAAAAGTGTTAATTCCAGACTTGGATGCAGGTTGTTCACTTGCCAATGAATGTCCAGGAGATGCTTTCAAAGACTTCATTGAGAAACATCCTGATCATTACGTTATTAGTTACATAAATTGTTCGGCAGCTGTAAAAGCTCAAAGTGATCTCATATGTACTAGTAGTAATGCCGTTGATCTTGTGAAAAAGATACCTAGCGATATCCCTATTTTATTTGCACCAGACAAAAATCTTGGTAAGTGGGTTGAGAAACAAAGTGGTAGAAAGATGACATTATGGCCAGGCTCATGCACGGTACATGAAACATTCAGTGAAGAGGAAATCAACAAACTAAAAATACTTTATCCCGAAGCCGAGGTAATTGCTCATCCAGAATGTAATCAAGAGCTTTTAGAATATGCTGATTTCATAGGTTCTACAAGCAAGCTATTAGCATATGTACAAAATAACCATACTAAAACCTATATTGTACTTACAGAGCCAGGAATAATATATCAAATGCAAAAAAGAGAGCCTGCTAAAACTTTTATTGATGTCCCTAATCTTGATGGTTGTAGTTGCAATATTTGTCCCTACATGCGATTAAATACAATAGAAAAAGTACTCAAGTGTTTGAAATCATTAACACCTGAATTAACATTAGATGAAGATATCAGATTAAAAGCATTAGATCCAATCATGAAAATGTTAGAGCTTAGTAAATAGGGTTTAGCAAAATATCTTATTGATTCTATCAAATTAGAAAGATGTGGGAATCTCCAATGCCATAGAATAATTTGCAATCTTAGGAATGAAAGATTTATATTTAGGTTTTTGAGATAACAACTTAGACAATGCTGAGACAGCTACTGAATATTGATTATCTAATGATGTACCTAGTTGATTTGCAGAAATATTGGTCTTATTTCTTTTACTTATTGAAGCTTCAATGTCAGGACTAATACCATTCTTGTGAATATCGATACCTTTAGGAGTCAAATACTTAGCAACTGTAACTGTTAAGCCTGAACCATCAACAAGAGGTCTCACAGATTGAACAAGTCCTTTCCCAAAAGTCTTTTTGCCAACAAGAATACCTCTATTATTATCTTGAATTGCTGCAGACATAATTTCGCTAGCACTTGCAGACGCTTCGTTTACTAATAAAGCTAAAGGCTTAGAAATTAAAGCATTACCTGTAGCACGTCTAACATCTCGAATTCCATCTTTGGTTTTAGTACTGACAATTACGCCCTTATCTAAAAGCTGCCTACTCATATCAATACTAGCTTCTAATAAACCACCCGGGTTACTTCTTAAATCTATAATATAAGCATCAGGATTATTTTGTTTTAGGGAGGATAAAGAATTTCTTAATTCATTGGCGGAATTAGAGCTAAATTGTCTAATTCTTATATATGCGATATTAATACCTGTGTTAGATTTATTGAGTCTACTAGTTACTGATCGAATAGAGATTCGATCTCTTAATAGACTTAATACAAGAATTTTCTTGCCTCTTAATATTCCTATTTTTACAGATGTTCCCTTTTTGCCTCTTATTAACTTAACAACATCCTCTACTCCCATTCCTTTTGTAGAAGTATCATCAATCGATACAATTATGTCATTTGGTTGAATACCGGCTTTAAAAGCCGGTGTACCCTCTATAGGTGCTATTACAATAATATCTTTGGTATTAGAATCGATAGATATTTGTATACCTATTCCAGTAAGTTCGCCAGAAGTATCAATTTGCAATTCTTTAAATTCTTTTGGATCTAAAAAACGTGTGTATGGGTCATCTAAAGTTGATAACATACCTCTGATAGTTTCATAAGCTTGACTTGTATCATGATATTTATTCGCTAGCACCTTACGACGTAATTTAAGCCAATCAGACTTATTATATTTACCTGTGGAATCCATATAATCTCTATATATAACTTGCCATACTTGATCGAGGACTTCTTTGGGGCTATCTTGAATTAATGACGATCTAGAGGAGGGTAAACAATAAGCAGGTAATATTGTAAAAAAAGACAGAGAAATATATATAATTGAAGTATTAAATAGCCTTGTAGGTTTTACTAATCTGTACTTATTAAATAAAGTCATGAGAATATATTAATATAAATAATTAGCTAAATTAGTCATTAGGGTCTATCCATTTACCATCTTGCTTAATTAAATCAACTAAAGCCTTAACTCCTTGATCTTCTGGTACTTTCCTTATCTCTTCTCTTCCTCTATATAAAGCTATAACACCTTTGCCTTTGCCAACATAACCATAATCAGCATCTGCCATTTCACCTGGCCCATTAACTATGCATCCCATTACAGCTATATCTAATCCTGTTAAATGGCTTGTCGCTTCTCGAACTTTAGCAACAACTTCTTCCAGATTGAACAACGTTCTGCCACAACTAGGACAGCTTATATATTCAACCATTGTCTTTCTAAGACCAACTGTTTGTAAAATTGAATATGCAACAGGAATTTCTTTTTCAGGCGCTTCTGTAAGTGAAACCCTTATCGTGTCTCCAATACCCTCTGATAAAAGAGTGCCTATTCCTACTGTACTTTTAATTCGTCCATAATCACCATCTCCCGCTTCAGTTACACCTAAATGAAGCGGATAATTAAAGCCTTCTTTATCCATAGTGTCTGCCATAAGTCTATAGGCTGCCAACATTACTGGAGGTCTAGATGCTTTCATTGAAATAACAATATTGTGAAAATCCAAAGAATCACAGATCCTAATAAACTCCATCGCAGATTCAACCATACCTAATGGTGTATCTCCATATTGGAAAAGCATTCTTTCTGCTAGAGAGCCATGATTCACTCCTATTCTTAATGCCTTATTCTGTATCTTTAATGTATTAACTATAGGTTCAAAATTACGAATGATTTTATTTTTTATATCCTGAATTTCATCATCTGAAAATTCAGTACGAGATGGATCTGGCTTAGAGAATACAAACAAACCAGGATTTATCCTTACTTTATCAACATGCTTTGCTACTTCCAGTGCTATTTTCATTCCGTTATGATGAACATCAGCGACTAAAGGGACAGGAAGATAAGTTTTTTGTAATTTTTCTTTTATCGCTCCAACTGCTTTTGCATGAGAAAGTGAAGGTACTGTTAATCTGACTATTTCACAGCCAACTTCATGTAATCGTCTGATAGCAGAGCTAGAACCCTCAATATCCAAAGTATCTTCATTGATCATCGATTGTACGCATACAGGATGATCACTTCCTATAGAAATACTTCCAACCTGAACTGATCGTGTTTTTCTACGTATGATTTGAGTGCTATAGCGACGTGCAACAAGTTCGTTAGTTTTGTCAGTTAAGGTATCTGTAGTCATAATCAATTCATCTACTAATAGGAATAAAAAAGTGAAGTTTCACTTAGATTGAATTAAATTCTGTAAGCTTTTTATGCACTTCATTTAAATCAATAGAAGTCAAGTTATAGGGCTTACCTTCTAATTTTGAAGGGTTTCGTAAAAGATAAGAAGGGTGAAAAATTGGCATTAATAAAATTCCATTCCAATTGTGCCATGTTCCTCTCGTTTCAGTAATTTTAAGTCTCTCTCCAAGTATTGCATGTAAGGCAGAAGAACCCAGCAAAAGAATTACCAATGGCTTAACAAGCTTTATTTGTTGATAAAGCCATGGAAGATGTAAAGAGATCTCTTTTTTAGTAGGTACCCTGTTATTTGGTGGTCTTGTCTTAATCAAATTAGTAATATAAACGTCCTTACACAGATCAAATCCTGCCTGTGTCAAAAGCAAATCTAACAATTTCCCTGATCTTCCCACAAAAGGAACTGTAAGTTTTTCTTCCATGGCACCAGGTGCTTCGCCTATGAGCATTAATGGTGAGGATTTATCTCCTTTACCAATAACAACTGGGCTTAGGAGATCTGAAATGCCACATGATTGACATATTGGATTGCCCAACGAATCATTAATAGTCATTTTTTACTCTATTAGTTTTCTAAGCAGCTATTTAGAAAAAGGGACAAAAATCAAGAATTTATTATCTTCTATATCAGAAAACCATGCTTCTGCTCCAAAGGATTCAAGTTTTGGTTCACCTAGTAAGATTCCTCCCAATTCTTTAATTTTTGGAATTATATTTTCAAGTACACCAAGTGGATCCTGCGATGGTTTCTTTTGAAAGCAGATACTAATTGATGGAGGGTCCGACTTCGAAAGATACGAATTCTCAGATGGTTTGAAGAAAGTCATCCTCATAGAAATCTCAAGGGGTATCAAAAAATCTTCTGAGCTATATCCATTAAGAACTGGATGACCTATTAATAGAGAGTAGAATTTTGCTAATTTCTCTGGATTGGGTGAAGAGAATAAAAAACTGGTTTGATTAAAATCCACAACTTTAATTTATATAATTTATATAGGTTATTAAAAACACTCACAAAGTAGGTTGAGATGGTGAACGATGGATCAAAAGAAAACATTAAAAAATCATGAACACTAATAATTCAATCTCAAAAAGAGCTATTGGCTTAAAACCATCACTAACTCTAGAGATAAGCGCCTTAGCTCAAAAACTAAAGTTAGAGGGAAGAGATATATGTAGCTTGAGTGCAGGGGAACCAGATTTTGATACGCCAAATTTTATTATCGAAGCATGCAAAAAAGCACTAGATGAAGGAATAACAAGATATGGGCCAGCAGCTGGAGACCTGGAACTAAGAAAGGCATTGGCTAAAAAGCTTACAGAATCATATGAATTTAATATTGGTAGTGAAAATTTACTCATAACAAATGGGGGCAAGCAAGCGATATTTAATGTCCTTCAAATCATTCTTGACGAAGGGGATGAAGTTTTAATTCCATCACCCTTTTGGCTTAGTTACCCCGAAATAACAAGATTTGCAGGAGGAATTCCTATATCAATAAAAACTTCTCCAGAAGAAGGATTCAAATTACATATCAATAATGTGGAAGAAAAGATTACAAGCAAGACAAAAGTCCTAATTCTGAATTCACCCTGTAATCCAACTGGGAGGGTTATGAAATTAGATGAATTACAAGATATTGCAAACCTACTAAGAAAATATCCCAATATTTTTGTTATCAGTGATGAAATCTATGAGTACTTAATTGCAGAAGACCAAATTCACATACATTTATCTAGAATAGCCCCAGATTTAAAAGAAAGAATTTTTACAGTCAATGGTTTTGCAAAAGCCTGGGCAATGACAGGATGGAGAGTTGGATATTTACAAGGTAATAGCCAAATAATTAATAAGGCAATTGCTTTACAAAGCCAAAGTACTAGTAACGTATGTAGCTTTGCTCAAAAAGGTGCGTTAGCAGCAATAACAGAAATGCCAAACGGTATCGAGCATATGATTGATAGCTTTAACTCAAGGAGAGAAATCCTTACTAACGGTATCAACCAAATATCAGGCTTGAGCATTTGCCCACAACATGGGGCATTCTATGCCTTCCCCCTTCTTGATGCACATCTACCAAACTCATTAGATTTTTGTAAGACTGCTTTAGAAGAAGAAGGGCTAGCTCTAATACCTGGGATTGCTTTTGGGGATGATCGTTGTATTCGTATATCATGTTCAGCATCTAGTGCAATTATTACTGATGGCTTAACTAGGTTGAATTCAGTTGTAAAAAGACTCAGTTGAATAGATGATAGATGCTTAGTTTGTTAAAATGAAAATGCTTCATATACAAAAAAAAATAAAATCAACAACAATAATACTAATAGTATTAGTGCAATTGCTACTTAGCGGCAATGCTTTCGCTAAAGAAAGGCTAGTAATAAGTGCCATCCCTGATCAGAATCCTGAGAAACTTAATAGGTTATATTCATTGCTAGCGCAAGAACTCTCAGAAAGCTTAGGTATAAAAGTCATTTATAAGCCTGTAGTTAATTATCAAGCAGCAGTAAGTGCCTTTCGAACAGGAGATTTAGATTTAGTATGGTTTGGGGGCTTAACAGGTGTGCAAGCTAGGCTTCAAAAGCCTGGTTCCAAGGTAATAGCACAAAGAGATATTGATGCTAATTTTCGTAGTGTTTTTATTGCAAATACAAAAAGTAAAATAAAATCTATAAAAGATATTTATCAACTAAAGGCTCTAGGAGGTAGACGATTCACATTTGGATCTGAAAGTTCAACATCTGGAAGATTGATGCCACAATATTTCCTGAATAAAGCAAATGTAACCATAGCTGATTTCAAAGGAGGAAAAGCAGGTTTTAGTGGTAGTCATGATGCAACTATAGCTTTAGTTAAAAGTGGCTCATATGAAGCCGGAGCACTAAACGAAGAGGTTTGGAAAGATAATCTAAGGAGTGGTCGTGTCTCAGAAAACAAAGTCATAGTGATATGGAGAACACCTCCATATGCCGACTACCATTGGCTTGCTCTACCAAATCTCGATAAAAGATTTGGTAGAGGCTTTACCAAGAAACTAAGAACTAATATTTTAGGGTTTAACCTAAAGAACCCTCGTCAAGCAAAGATATTAACTTTGTTTAATGCTAAAAAGTTTATTGAAGCTAATGAGCATCAATACAAGAATATAGAGAGTATTGGGAGGGAACTAGGGAAAATCAGATGAATACTTTGCTCGAAGCTAATGGTGTTAGTGTTAAAGGGATGACTGGGTTTAGGCTAAAGGATATAAATCTCAAAATAGATTTAGGAGATAAAGTAGCTCTTATAGGAAAAAGCGGATCTGGTAAAACAACATTATTAAACGTTCTTAATGGAGCACTAACTTGTGACGGTGACGTATTATTTAATGGGCAACATGTGAAAGGATTAAAAAGAAAGTATAGACGTAACATTGCAACATTTTGGCAGGATTTAAGACTTATCGAAGAACTATCTGTTGGTCAAAATATAAATTGCGGAGCATTAGGAAAACACAATCCAATTTGGGCACTTAGAAATTTAATGGGGGAAATAGGAACAAAGAAATGTATTACCTGCATGGACGCTGCTGAGTTATCCATAGATCTTATAAATGAAGATATAACTAAATTATCTAGTGGTCAAAGAACAAGAGTAGCTATAGCAAGACTTTTTAGGCAAGAGTCGGAAATAATTCTGGCAGACGAGCCGTTTTCTCATCTTGATAAAGTCTTAACTAAAAAAATATTGAACACCTTCTTACATTTAAAAAGCTACCAAGATTTAAATATTGCTAATACTTATTTAATAAGCATTCATCAACTAGAATTACTAGATAAATTCACTCGTGTTATAGGATTAAAGGGAGGAGAAATTGTGTTGGACTATCAAGCTACTCAAATCAAAACAGAAGATATCGAGAATTTGTACAAATAGTATTTTGAAATCATATCTGATTAGAAAGCCTGTAATTACGTTATTACCTGTATTAGGAATAATCCCTGTGGTTATTCAATTACTCCATGGTCTACATATTGGTGGCCTTAATACTTTATCTAATTTCTTTTTATCTGCGTTTCAACCATCACTAGAAAAAAGCGTACTGATTAGCAGCTGGCATGGTATTCAAGTTACTTTCGGTATAGGGTTAATTTCATGGAGCATTAGTCTCTCAATCGGTCTTATTCTTGGCATTGCCACTTCATATACATTTAACAGTATTGTAGAGATACCAGAAATTATACCGACATCCCTTAGGCGAATACTAACTATTCCTAGAGCTACACATGAATTGATTTGGGGATTACTACTTTTACAGATATTTGGACTAGCCCCATGGATTGCCATTCTTGCTATTGCTGTTCCATATTCATCTTTAATGGCAAGAGTATTTTCAGAACAGATTGACAAGATTAATTCTAAAACGTTAACTGCAATAAATCAAACTGGATGCAGCAAATTTTCAATACTCTCTACGGCTTTGTTCCCAAAAATAATTCCAATAATTGGAACATATGGGTTTTACCGTCTTGAATGTGCGATACGAGGTGCCACATTGTTAGGTGTTTTTGGGCTTGGTGGTATTGGCACTGAATTACAATTAAGCATAATGTCATTGCAATTTAATGAGGTCTGGAGCTCTATGTGGATGTTGGTTATAGCAATATTTCTATTAGAGAAAACATGCAGATGGTTACAGAATCCGGAATTATATGTTCGGAATATAGGTATGTATTCTATAGGGATATCATTGTTAATAATATTATCCTCTGCTATAAGTCTAATATGCCTAGATAAGTTAGGAGTAGAGATATTTAGTGCCTCACGTTACCATTCGTTTAACTTCCCAAGTATAATTCATCTAAAATCAGCTTTGATAAATTTACCTTGGTTTAAACTTATTATAGAAACAATAAGCTTAACATTGATTGCATCACTAGTTGCGACAGGGGTGCCCCCGCTCTTATTGATGCTAGGACCAAGTAAGATTGCCCAAAGCCTTATTAGTTTTATATGGATTTTCTTTAGAATAATACCACCACCACTTACATCAATGTTGTTATTATTAAGCACAACGCCAACAATATCTGTCGCTGCTCTAGCATTAGCAATACAAAATATGGCTGTACTTGGTAGACTATTAAAGGATAGAATAGACCAGAGTGATGATAGATACCTTAATTCTATAAAAGCCACGGGTGCTAATGATCATATTTCTTGGTTCTATGGCAAGTTATCATCAGAAAGCACTAATTATTTAACCTATGCCCTATATAGATCAGACGTTATTTTACGTGAAAGTATAGTCGTTGGAATGGCAGGAGGAACAGGTTTGGGATGGCAATTAAAAGAGTCCATAAGTTCTTTTGCATGGGAAGAAGTTATGCTCATTACAATAGTATTTATAATAATTACACTAATAGGCGAAACAGTAAGCGAAAGACTTCAAAAACGTCTACTTTACGACGAACATAAAGAAATGCACTTAATATCATAATAGACTAACCATAATGACAAATACATCCATAAGACAGTTAATAGTATTCGGCGACAGCACAGTATATGGATGGGGTGATATTGATGGAGGAGGTTGGTGTGCAAGGCTTCAACGATATTGGATGCAACTAGAAGATAAGCCGACCATTTATCAACTTGGTATTAGAGGAGACGGACTTGAAAAAGTTGCACAGAGATGGCATAGAGAATGGGAATGTCGAGGTGAGTTCAGAAGAGCTAAGCCTACAGGGTTGCTATTATCAATAGGTCTAAATGATACTGCCAAGGTAGGTAGAGAAGATGGGCGTCCACAATTATCTAAGGATGCGTTTAGATTCGGATTAGAAGAGCTTCTTAAAAAGATTAAAAAGGAAACCTACGTAATGGTTATGGGTTTAACTCCTGTCGACGAAAGTAAAATGCCATATGCCAACTGTCTCTGGTATTCCAATCAAGATTGTTTAAGCTATGAAAGACTTATCGAAGAATGTTGCTTAGAATTAGATATTCCTTTCTTGCCAACATTTCAAGAGTTGAGGAAGGAGACTCTGTATGAGGAATGGATAATGTCCGACGGCATTCATCTTAATTCACAAGGTCATCAATGGCTTTTCAAGAAGGT
Organism: Prochlorococcus sp. MIT 0603; assembly: GCF_000760215.1. Taxonomy (NCBI): domain Bacteria; kingdom Bacillati; phylum Cyanobacteriota; class Cyanophyceae; order Synechococcales; family Prochlorococcaceae; genus Prochlorococcus; species Prochlorococcus sp. MIT 0603. The sequence goes on from NZ_JNAW01000002.1 coordinate 570,780, forward strand.
ATTAGCATGGCATCCATTAAGCAAATGGGCATCCGAATAAGATAAGATTAACTATAAAGTGGTTACTATTAATTAATATTTATAAGTAATATAGCTATTAGCATAGAAAGTAAAGCGGCAAACAATGTCTGGATGAAATTAACGACCTCATTAGTAAGCCACGAAATACGTTGCTGAAATACCGCGCCAAAATAACTTTCCATAATCGTTGCTATAAAGCCACTTGTAATAACTATAAAAAGAGATTGAAGAGAATTAATGAATGACAATAGGAACATTACTAGTCCCATAATGAGACTGCCAAAAAAGCTTGCATATGTACCCTCAAGACTTATTGCTCCATCAGTACCTGCTTTCGCACGCTTGAGGTTAGTAATCAAAAAAGTCTTCCTGCCATATCTTTTTCCTATCTCACTTCCAAATGTATCTGCTAACTTTGCCGAGAAGCTAGAAGAAAAACCTATAAATATAAAGTATTCACCATATCCACTAAAGAGCTGATAAGCAATAGCCAAGATAGCACCTGTAGCCGCAGAGCCCCAGACATTCTCAGGTCCACGTCTACCACCACGCCCCTCAGCTATACCTCTAGACTTCTTATATGAAAATCCAATTTTAGTTACAAGAGTTCCAAGTAATAAGTAAAGAGCTACTGCAAACCAACCTGACCACCCTAAACAAGCTAAAAGTATTGTTCCTAATATTCCAGCATGAAGCCAACCTGTGTTGGTAAGGAATGGAAATCTCTGAGCAATTGCAATAATTAGAAAATTGATACAAAATGCCCAGGCCCAAGAATTATAAATAGATGGCATGGTTAATCATGCTTTGAATATTTAATATTCTATTAAAAAAATGGTCGCCGAAACAAAAGTTTAAACATTTAAGGTTCTCCATGAAGACATAATTTGCGTTGATACTACTGCAGCCGTTGAAGACCTGAGAATAGAGTTTCCCATAGTAATATTTATACAATGATGTTTTTCAGCCAATTCAATCTCATCGTCAGTCCAGCCACCCTCTGGGCCTATTGCAGTCCATATTTCATCAACATCTGTAGATGTCTTTTCTAATAATAGCTCAAATGGTTGAGCCTTATCAGTTCTGGTTGTACCAATAGTTACAAGCATACCTTGAAACGAATGCTCTAACCAATTAGAGAAACAAATTAATTCTCTCAACTGAGGTCTCCATAATCGTTCTGATTGTTCAACAGACTCATTAAGAATCACATTCCATCTTGAAAAGCGTTGAGAGGATAAATGAGTAACCACAGATCTATTGGAAACAAGTGGTTGAATAATATCTATACCTATTTCACAAGACATCCTAATTACATCATCCATTCCATATTTAGGCATGACAATCGCAAGGCAAGTTTGAATCTCAGGTCTAGAAGAAGATTCAATAGGATTAAATGCATTCGTTGTTAAGACAAGATAGTCATTATTAACAAGATTTGCATTCCAAAGGCGACCTAAGCCATCAATAACAGCTAGCTGATCATCATCTCGTAATCTAAGAACACGAGTTATATAATGTTTCTCCTTGGTAGTAAGTTTTATAAGATTATTATTTTGAAGGGAGTCTTCTATACGCTTAGATGAAATTAACAAACGCCTGTACTCAGACATAACTATATTAGGTATTGGGAAAGATTGCATCTGGATGGTCATCAACAGGCCAATCATCATTTACTCCACCTATTACCAGTTCTTTAAGTTCAACAACATCTCCATTTATTTGGATTAGACAATTGATCAATATATCAAATGCCATAGCATCTGAAGTTCCCAAATCAACCCAGCATCGTCCCCATTCATTTTGATATTCCATCGTGCCTAAATTATGCATTAAAGCGGGCATGCAAGATTCTTCTTCGTAAGTTATCCAACTGAGTTCTGCTGCAGCGTCATGAGCCTGTAGATTTTCAGAGTTAAATCCTCCTAATTTGCCGATTACATACCAACTGTCAAAAAGTCCGTCTATATATTTTTTTTCACCTTCACTAGGTGGATGAGCAAATTTGAGCCAAATCCAACAGTTAAATGGATCTATCTCTCTAAAATTAATGTCCATAAAAAAATAAAGATATTCACACCTTTAAAAAATAATGCCAGATGGTACCTTTTAAAAAGATAAATGGAGAATTCAACTAGCATCTTTATCATATATAGTTGCTGGCTATTAACAACAGAATGCTTGAACTAAAAAGAATCAATTATCATCCAGCAACTTCGGAGTATCCAGTCCTTAAAGAAATAACACTTCAGGGTACAAAAGGAAGACCCCTAATTATTTCAGGTCCTAGTGGTAGTGGTAAAACAAGTTTAATTGAAGTAATTAGTGGAATAACAGCTCAAAACAATGGGAATATCTTTTGGAACAAAATTTTAGTAAATGAAAGACAGCGTAAAAGGATATCCGGTGTTGTATTCCAGTTCCCAGAACGTCATTTTATAGGTTTAACTGTTGCTCAAGAATTACGAATAGGGCTTAGAAGATTATCCGGTGATCTTCAAACAGAAACATTAAAAAAAGTAGGCTTGGAAAATATAAACATTACAGACTCCCCTGAAAAATTGAGTGGCGGCCAGCAAAGAAGAATAGCAATAGCTGTCCAACTAATAAGAAAACCTCAAATACTCTTATTAGATGAACCAACAGCAGGGCTAGATTGGTCAGTACGAGACGAGATACTTAAATTAATCAAATTACTTTCACAAGAACAACTTTTGATTATTGTTACTCATGAACCTCAACTCTTTAAGGCTTGTGATTCAAAGAAGTATCAATTAAACAATGGGGTCCTTAATCAACTTACCAAATAAATGCATGAATGATTTACTTGTAAGAGCAACTGCTGCCAATGGAGCCATAAGACTCGTAGCCGTAACAACGACAGAAACTACCAAAGAAGCAAGAAGACGCCACTCCCTTTCCCATTTGACAACAGCACTTTTAGGAAGAGCAATGGGGTCAGCTCTAATACTTGCAAGTTCAATGAAAGTAAAGCATGGAAGAGTGACAGTAAAAATTCAATCTGACGGACCTATCAATGGACTATTTGTAGATGCTGGTAGAGATGGAACTGTTAGAGGATATTTAGGGAATCCTGATTTAGAACTTGATTTAATACTGACCAAAACCAAGAAGCATTATTTCGATTTTCAAACTGCTACTGGCAGAGGATATCTAAATGTCACAAGGGATAACGGCAAAGGAGAACCATTTTCAAGTACTGTTGAATTAGTAAATGGTTGTATCGGCGAGGACATCGCCTCATACTTATTCCAATCAGAGCAGACTAAATCTGCGGTTTTTGTAGGAGAAAAGATTAGCAATGGAGAACTTGTTTGTTCAGGAGCCTTAATAGCACAAGTATTGCCAAAAGAAGTTGATAACGATAGCCTTCTAGATTTCGTAAATAAAGAATGCTTTAATATTGATAATTTCAGTGAAGAACTTTATAGATGCAAAAATAATCTGCCTAATCTATTTAATTCATTATTTCCAAAATTAAACCCATATGTTATAAAGGATAGAGACAATTTTCAAAATATTAGTTTTAAATGTCGTTGTTCAAGATCACGAAGCATCTCGGCACTAAAACTGTTAGGCAAGAAAGAAATATTAGATATATTAAACACAGAAAAAGAGTCCAAACTTACATGCAAATTTTGTAATACTGTATATTCTATAGATGAAAAAGAACTAATGCGTATTAGCGATGAAATAGGGTAGACATATTAATTTAATACTAAGGAGCCTATCCATAATAAAATCAATGCGGGCAAAGCCTCAATCTTATCTATGGAAATAGGCATTATATTTTGTGAGTTAATTGCAAGATTAGTTACGACTAGACCGCCAAGGATGTAACCACATGAAAGAAATACAACACTCCATCCTAACGATGGCAAAATCTTTTTACCACGTTTTACTTGACTAATTACTAAAGCAAAAGTTGATAAAGAAAGAATAATTTGAATATTTTGATCAGGTGCTACTAAAAGCAAGACGATGATAAACAGTCCTAAGCAAAGTCTTATAGTTAGGCCCTGTCCTTCAGGAAGATTTAAAAAGGAATTTTCAGTTTTATCAGAATTAACAGAATCATAATTCGTAAATGTATTGATTTTTGTTAGCAATGAGCCTTTAAGATTAGTTAAATTATTCCCAAATGAATTGTTCTCTTTCTGAGAAGCATTTATAGCCTCATTACTAACTTTACCTAAACGTCTTGCCTTAAGAGAATCCATTAGTAACAGATCATATGATGATTCAATCTTTGCTTTAAGAATGAGGTCATCACCTGCTTCTTTTAATCTAATATCTCTAGCTTTCTTAATTTCTTCATAAGTAGAACCTGGTTGAATTCCTAGCTGTGAAAAAGCATCTTTAGGATCTTGCTGGTTACCAAAGTTTGTATTGGTCACAATTTAACTTATGGTTGTTTAATGAGCGTAAGTGCGAAAGCAACTTTGGTAAAGCAAAAATATTAAAGAGTTATAGGGTCAATACCACTTATAACTGGTGCGACAGAAGATAATCCAAAAGATGGTTGATCCTCTTCTAGCTGATTTAAGTTCCATTTGTTCTTAAAAAGTAGTACAGGCCTTTGCCATGAATCCTGAACAGTCTTGCAATTAAAGATTCTTCCAATCTTATCCAGCGAATCCCATCCGCCCGTTACCCAACGGGCCAATTGAAAGGCCATTGGCTCAATAATGGTCTCAACTGAATATTCACTTTCAAGTCGATGCTGCACAACCTCAAGTTGCAATTGCCCCACAGCTGCAAGTATCGGATCTCTTTTGCTTTGGTCTACATCATAAAGAATTTGGACGGCTCCTTCTTCTCTCAATTCATTGACCCCTTTTCTGAAATTCTTGAACGCAGAAGGATTAGGGTTCCTTAACCAGCAAAATATCTCTGGACTAAAGCAGGGTATACCTTCATATTCAGTACGTTCTCCTGCATACAAAGTATCTCCTATAGAAAACATACCTGGGTTATTTAGCCCAATAACATCTCCTGGGAAAGCATCCTCTACTACAGCTCTATCTTTAGCGAATATTTTTTGCGGTCTAGAAAGTCGTATTGATTTGCCTGTCCGTGCATGATATACATTCATATCCTTTTCAAAACGACCACTACAAACACGGACAAAGGCAACCCTATCTCTATGACGAGGATCCATATTTGCCTGCAATTTAAAAACAAAACCAGTAAAAGTACTTCGTAAAGGGTCTACAGGTCCATCAATAGCATTACGTGCTACAGGTCCTTGAGCCATGTCTAAAAAGCTATCTAAGAATGGCTTGACACCAAAATTAGTCATTGCCGAACCGAAAAATACAGGGGTAAGTTCTCCTTTCTTGATAAGATTTAAATCTAGGGATGAACCAGCAGCTTCTAAAAGCTCTAATTCTTCTTTAGCTTTTTCCAAGAGATCTTGTTCAACTAATTCTGATAAGAGAGGATCATTAATTCCTAGTCGTTGCTCATTTGATTGCTTACCGCGCTCTGCTCTTGAGAATAGTATGACGTCTTTGGTTTGACGATCAATAACACCACGGAACAAATCACCACTACCAATAGGCCAGTTAACTGCAAATGTCGAAAGATTTAGTTCTCTTTCAATTTCATCTAAAAGAGATAATGGTTCTTGTCCTGGACGGTCCATTTTATTGATAAACGTAAATATAGGTATGTTCCTCAGGCGACAGACCTCGAATAGTTTCCTTGTTTGAGGCTCTAAACCTTTTGCCGCATCCTCCAGCATGACGGCATTATCTGCTGCAGATAGAGTACGGTAAGTATCCTCAGAAAAATCCTGATGACCAGGAGTGTCTAAAAGGTTTACTGTGATGTTCTTGTAATCAAATTGCAAAACAGTTGAGGTAATAGAGATACCTCTTTGTTTTTCTAATTCCATCCAGTCTGAAGTAACTTTCCTTTGTTGTCCTCTGGCTTTAACTGCTCCAGCCTGCTGAATAGCTCCTCCATATAATAGAAGTTTTTCCGTAAGAGTTGTTTTCCCAGCGTCAGGATGAGAAATAATAGCGAAATTTCTACGCCTATCTACCTCCCTCTTTAATTCCTCTGTGGAACTATTGTCATCAGATGATCTTAAAGAATTTGTACCATTTGAAGAAAATGAAGTCATTGAAATAATTTTATGATTGATGTTCAGATTTCAAATGATCAATTGGAAGCAAGAAAGCACCCCTTCTAAATCTAACCGCAGCTACATCGTTAGGTAACAGAGCTATTATTTCACCTGTTTCCTCCAAAGAAACTAAATCTGGTGGTCTTAGCATCGGCATAGGGTCACTGGTTTTTAAATATGGCTGTGAAACTCTTAAATAGACTCTTTCTCCAACAGTAAATTTCATGAAAATGGAATCTCATATTAATGTATCAGTTCTTTAATAGTAAATGAAATAGCGCTCATTAATCGATTTAATTTTACTTACATATAAAGACTAGTCACTTAACAAGTACGAAGATTCTTTTTAATATTCCTATATAGCAAATAGTAAAAACCTTGAGAGCTATAAATACTTTAGTTTCATCACTGGCAAGCCTGCTTCTTATCATAGTTGGAGGAATGCTCCCATCAGCAATATTATCATTAGGAAGTGGCTATAGCCTCAAGATCTTAGACCTCCAAAGTTCATGGCAAATTCCATCAGTTCTTTTATCTGCATTAATCTGTGGACCACAATCTGCATTAATAGCAACTATTGCCTACTTAACGATAGGGTTAGTATATCTACCAGTCTTCCAAGGTGGAGGGAGTATTGGATATATGGCAAGTCCAGCGTTCGGATATCTAGTCGGTTTCGTTCCAGCTGTGTGGATAACAGGAAACTGGGCAAAAGTAGAAACGAAGAAATCAATATTTAATTTCTTTACGATCGCATGTACAGGATTGGTATTAATTCACACAATCGGAATCATAAATATAATCATTGGTACTATCACCTTAAGATGGGATAATTCAATTTTAGATCTGTTAATTAAATATAGCATTACAACATTTCCAATACAGCTATTGCTTTGTGCACCTACAATATTATTAGCCAAAACATTCAGAAGGGCACTTTTGATTAGATGAAGCAAAGACTATTTAGACGTAGCCATATATTTCTAACATCCAGTATTGTTATAACTTTGGATCAACTAACAAAGCTATATCTATCAGCCTATCCGAATTACCAAGGACATACAATAATACCAACCTTAATTAAAATCAATATTGTTAGAAACTATGGTGCAGCTTTTAACATATTTAGTAATTACACATTTTCACTAGGTGTTTTAAGTCTTATTGTTGCCATCGTATTGATACGCTACGTCACAAATAAGTTGACATATAATATATACCAGCTCATTGCATTTTCATTTTTAATTGGTGGAACAATAGGCAATGGTCTGGATAGATGGAGACTAGGATATGTCATTGATTTTATTCAACTTATACCAATAACCTTTCCTATTTTCAATATAGCTGATATCGCAATTAATCTAGCTCTGATGTTCATATGCTTAGACTACGCAAGCAGCCGGAACAATTAGCCCATAAGGGTATTGACATCAATTTTATAATGAGATTATTTATCATTCTAAAATCAGATTAATATATTCATATGCAAAATAAAAGGAAGGTAATAGGATCATTACTGTTACTAATGATAGTAGCAGCATTTCTCAGCCTGATTGGAGCAATAATTAAACTTATAAACTTACAGACAATAATATTATCAATTATACTATTAACTATTCTTACAAAGAAGAACCTAAGAACATTAATACAGAGGATATTACGTAAATTAATTTTTTCGATTAGAACTGATAATATCACAAAAAACCTTCCAAAAGATAGAAGCGATGCAGCAATTAAGAGTTTAGATAGCATAGATCAGTTAACCCAACTTATACAAGATAAGATTGCTTCTGAGGGATTAAGGCATGAAAAAAAACGAGTAGAAAAGATGCTCTTAAGAGGTGATTTAGTCGTTGTAGTATTTGGCACAGGATCAAGCGGTAAGACTTCATTAATAAGTGCTCTTCTTAACAGAATAGTAGGGGAAATTGATCCAAGCATGGGTTCTACTAAACGTACAGGTTCATATCGGCTACATCTCAAAGGCCTTACAAGAGGGATAAAGATAATAGATACTCCAGGCATACTTGAAGGAGGCGAGGATGGTCGTCTTCGCGAACAAGAAGCTCTTCTAAAAGCCAGTAGAGCCGATTTAATAATCTTTGTTGTAGATTCAGATTTAAGAGCATTTGAAATGAAAGTAATTACCAATCTTTCTAAGGTTGGTAAAAGACTAATAATTGCACTAAACAAATGTGATCTACTTAGTGAAAGAGAAGAAATGAAGCTAATATCCTTAATAAGGAATCATTGCAATGGGTTAATAGAGCCTCACGATATAACTACTATCTCTGCATCACCTCAATCAATACCGAATACAGGTAGTCGACCTTTACAGCCCAAGCCTGAGATAAATCAACTTATAAAGCGTATATCATTTGTTTTGCATAGTGAAGGAGAAGAGCTAATAGCTGACAATATTCTTCTTCAGTGTAGAAACCTTGGTGAATCAGGGAGAAAATTATTGAATAGACAACGTTTCATAGAATCAAATAGATGTGTAGATAAGTATTCTTGGATCAGTAGTGGAGTTGTTCTTATAACACCTTTACCTGGAGTAGATTTAATAGCTACTGCAGTTGTTAACAGTAGAATGGTAATGGAAATAGCAAGAATATACGGCGTAGAATTAAAGAAAGATGGAGCTAAAAACCTAGCAATATCAGTTAGCCAAACTATTGCTGGCCTCGGGATAGTAAAAGGAGGCGTATCCCTCATAAGTAATTCATTAACCTTACATTTACCTACGTATTTAATTGGAAAAACCATTCAAAGTATTACCGCCTCATGGCTAACAAAAGTTGCAGGTGAAAGTTTTGTCACATATTTCCAGCAAAACCAAAATTGGGGTGATGGTGGAATCCAAGAGGTTGTTCAATATCACTATGACTTAAATCGAAGAGAAACCAACCTAAGGGAGTTTATTAGAATTGCAATAGATAGAGTTGTCCAACCGGTTGATATGAATAAAAAGAAAAAACAACTTCCACCATACTCAAGGCTTCAGGAGGAGGAGGGAGCATAGGCCCTCTAGAATCTAATATTGTTATAATCAGCAAATATAGAGCTCCAATTAAAATAGAAAAGATACCAGTAATAATTGCCACACACTTACCACGATCCTTGTTCATGAGATTTCAAGGGGGTGATTAATGAGTTCTGCTAAACTATCAATGTGACTAATTTTAGTATGTGGATTACCCATTACAGCCTTTAGATAAGTACGGTTCTTATAACATGGCTTCGATAGCATAAAGCCATGCTCTAGTAATTTTTTTCTTAATTTTATAGCCCATACCTCTGCATCTTGTTTGGAGATATCATTAGGAGTAAAAGCTATTAAAT